>NZ_DAIOIA010000020.1:0-7239 GCF_036744435.1 Propioniciclava sp.
CGAGGGATTCACGTTCACCTACCTGGGCTATGACGGCAGCGATCTCGGGCTCAGCGACTATCAGCAGACCTGGGATCTGCAACGCAGCGTGCACGCCCGGGTGGCCGCCGGCGAGATCGGCCCCCAGGTCCTGTTCGTCCAGCACCCCAGCGTCTACACGGCGGGTCGGCGTACCCGGCCCGAGGAGCGTCCGCTCGACGGCACCCCGGTGGTCGACGTCGACCGGGGCGGCAAGATCACCTATCACGGTCCCGGTCAGCTCGTCGGTTACCCGATCGTCACCCTGACGCGCACGTACGGCCCGCTGGAGTACGTCCGGCGCATCGAACAGGCGGTCATCGATACCCTCGCCGAGCGCTATGGAGTCCACGGTGTACGGGTGGAGGGGCGCACCGGTGTCTGGCTCCCTGCCGACGACGGACGCCCCGAACGCAAGATCTGCGCCATCGGCGTCCGCGTCGCAAAGATGACCACGATGCACGGCTTCGCCCTCAACGTGGCCTCCCAAGCGACCGGCCCGTTCAGCAGCATCATCCCGTGCGGCATCGCCGACGCCGGGGTCACCAGCATCCAGGACGAAACGGGCCGCCCCGCGCCCAGGTTGGCAGAGGTGGCACGGGCAATCGAACCGCAACTGGAGCGGCAACTTGCCTTCGCACTGACGTCCGGGCGCCCCGCCGCCTAGTCTGAGCCGCGTGAGCGTACGCATCGGGGTTTTGACGTCGGGCGGAGACGCCCCCGGTATGAATGCGGCGGTGCGAGCCGTCGTACGTGGAGGGATCACCGCAGGTGCCGAGGTGTACGGCATCTACGAGGGATGGCAAGGCGCCGTGGACGGCGGCCACTTCATCCGGCCCATGTCCTGGGAGGACGTCAGCGGCATCATGATCCAAGGCGGAACCGTCATCGGGACCGCCCGGTGCGCCGCCTTCCGGACCCCCGAGGGCCGCCGCACCGCGGTGCTCAACCTGATCCGGGCAGGCATCGACCGGCTCGTCGTGATCGGCGGCGACGGCTCGCTGACAGGCACCGATGTGTTGCGCGACGAATGGCCGGCCCACATCGACGCGCTGCTGGAGGAGGGCCGGATCACCCCGCAGGACGCCGCCGACCATCCCACGCTGCGCGTCGCCGGGCTGGTCGGCTCGATCGACAACGACATGGTCGGAACCGACATGACGATCGGTACCGACTCCGCGCTGCACCGCATCACCGAGGCCATCGACGCGATCGCCTCCACCGCGGCGTCCCACCAGCGCAGCTTCGTCGTCGAGGTCATGGGACGCCACTGCGGCTATCTGGCCCTGATGAGCGCGATCGCCGGCGGCGCCGACTACGTGTTCATCCCCGAGCGTCCCCCGGCCCCGGACTGGCACGAGCACATGGCGAAGGTGCTGCGCCGCGCGCGCAGCGCCGGACGCCGCTCGTCCATCGTCGTCGTCGCGGAGGGAGCCGCCGACCGCGAGGGAAACCCGATCACCGCGGACGCGGTGAGGAAGGTGCTCTCCGATGAGATGGGCGAGGACGCCCGCGTCACGATCCTCGGCCACGTGCAGCGGGGCGGCGTCCCGAGCGCCTACGACCGCTGGATGGCGTCCATGGTGGGATGCGCGGCGGTGGAGGAGGTGCTGCACGGCGATCGCGAACCGCAGGTGATCGGCGTCCGGGCCAACCGGCCTTACGCCATGCCGCTCCTCGATTCGGTCAAGGACACCAAGGCCGTCGCCACGTTCATCGCCGAAGGCCGCTACGACGAAGCGATGGCGGCACGTGGCCACTCGTTCGTGCAGATGGCGCACGTGTTCCAGCGCCTCTCCGAGGCCCGCCCCAACGTGGTGCGCGAGGCAGCCGCCAAGCGCATCGGCGTCATGAACGTCGGCGGCCTGGCCCCCGGCATGAACCCCACCGCCCGTGCCGTCGTCCGGCTCGGCGTCGATCAGGGGCATTCCATGGTCGGCATTCAAGGGGGCTTCCCCGGGCTCATCGCAGGCGACCTCCGTGACTTGACCTGGGGCGACGTCGAAGGGTGGGAGGCCGCTGCCGGGGCCAACCTGGGCACCCGGCGCAGCATCCCCGGCGAGGGCGATCTGTACGCCGTGGCGCGGTCGATCGAAACCCACGAGTTGGACGGCATCGTCATCATCGGCGGCTTCCAGGCCTACCGTGCCCTCAACCGGATCAACGCGGAGCGCAAGCGGTTCCCCGCGCTGAGTATCCCCATCGTGGTGCTGCCCGCATCCCTGGACAACAACCTCCCCGGGCTGCAGATGGCCGTGGGCACCGACTCGGCACTCAACGTCGACGTGCAGGCCGTCGATCGGATCAAGCAGTCCGCGACCGCGTCCAAGCGCGCGTTCGTCGTGGAGACGATGGGACGCCGCTGCGGCTTTCTCGCCCTGGCGACCGGGGTCGCGGCAGGCGCCGAGCGGGTCTACCTCAACGAGGACGGCATCACCATCTCCGACCTCAAGCACGACGTGGACGCCATGGTGCGGGCGTTTGACCGGGGTCAGAACTTCTGGCTCTCGATCCGTAACGAGAACGCGTCGGAGTTCTACACCACCGACCTGCTCACCCGCATGTTCGAGGCGGAGGGCCACGGCGGGTTCAGCGTGCGTGGCGCGGTGCTGGGACACGTCCAGCAAGGCGGAGTGCCTTCGCCGTTCGACCGCATCAACGGGGTCCGCTTCGCGGCCTCGGTGATCGACTGGATGACCGGGCAGTTCGAGGCAGGCTCGGCCCAGCACACGTTCGCCACGCCCGACGGCATGCGCTCGGTGAAGCAACTCGACGACCTCGTCGACTGGCAGGCTCGCCGGCCGATCGACCAGTGGTGGCTGGTGCTCAAGCCGGTGCTCGAGGCGCTCGGACGCCGCCCCGGGGACGCGGTCGACTGAGCCCGACGTGCGGCGAGTCTAGGATGAACGCGTGACCGATACCCAGCCGCGCCGCCTGCTTCGGATCGAGGCCAAGAACGCGCAGACCCCCATCGAACGCAAGCCGCCGTGGATCAAGACGCGGGCCACCATGGGCCCCGAGTACCGAGACATGCAGCAGCGAGTCCGAGACGGCGGCTTGCACACGGTGTGTCAGGAGGCCGGCTGCCCCAACATCTTCGAGTGCTGGGAGGATCGTGAGGCGACGTTCCTGATCGGCGGGGACCAGTGCACGCGGCGCTGCGACTTCTGCCAGATCGCCACCGGACGTCCCACTTCCTACGACCGGGAGGAGCCGCGCCGGGTCGCCGAGTCGGTCCGCGAGATGGGCTTGAAATACGCCACCGTCACGGGTGTCGCCCGCGATGACCTGCCCGACGGGGCGTCCTGGCTGTACGCGGAGACCTGCCGCCAGATCCGCGAACTCAACCCGGGCACCGGGGTGGAGTTGCTCGTCGACGACTTCAAGGGAGCCGACACCGCCTTGGAGACCGTTTTCGAGTCCCGGCCCGAGGTGTTTGCCCACAACGTGGAGACCGTCCCGCGGATCTTCAAGCGCATCCGGCCCGCTTTCGACTACGACCGCAGCCTCGGGGTGCTCAACAAGGCTCGCGCGGTGGGGCTGGTCACGAAGTCCAACCTGATCCTGGGCATGGGCGAGACCCGCGAGGAGATCAGCCAGGCCCTCGTCGACCTGCGCGACGCCGGGACGGACCTGCTCACCATCACGCAATACCTGCGCCCCTCCTCGCTGCATCACCCCATCGAACGCTGGGTGGCACCGGAAGAGTTCGCCGAACTCGAGGACGAGGCGAAGGCCCTAGGATATGCGGGAGTGCTTTCGGGGCCGCTCGTCCGCTCGTCGTATCGCGCGGGCCGGCTCTACCGGCAGGCGATCGAAGCCCGCAAGAAGGCGTCCCGGACGAACGTGAAAGTGGACCAGCATGGCTAGCGAGAAGGCGAAACAGCTCGCCGCGGAGCAGAAGGCGGCCACCAAGGCCGAGAAGCTGCGCAAGAAGAACAGCGACGACCCCCGCGACTGGGGGCGCGTCAAGCAGGTCATCGAGGCCTACAAGCGCACCGCCGAGGTCGATCCGGCCGTCACGTGGTGGATGCTGGGCGTCGGCGTGGGGATCGCGGCCGTCATCGTCGTGCTGGGCGTGCTGCTGGGCTGGCCGTGGTGGTCGTACGTGCTGCTCGCCCTCATGACGGGCCTGCTGGGGGCACTGTTCGTGCTGACCCGCCGCGTCCGCACGGCCACCATCAAGCGGTACGAGGGACAGCCCGGTTCCGCCGAGGTGGCCCTGCAGTTGCTCAACAACAAGAAGTACAGCTACGACATGGGCATCAACGCAGACCGGCAGATGGATCTGGTGCACCGCGTCGTCGGCCCCATGGGCATCGTCTTGATCGGCGAGGGCAGCCCGGGCCGCGTCCGGCAGATGCTCGCCAGCGACGCCAAGAAGCACGAGCAGGTGTCGTACGGCACCCCGGTGGTCACGCTGCTGCTGGGTGACGGCGCGAATCAGATCAAGCTGGGCGACCTGCAAAAGCACATTGAGAAGCTGCCCAAGGCTCTCCAGCCGCATCAGCTCAGCGAACTGAAGCAGCGGCTGCGCGCGCTGGATGCCGTACGGCCCCGGGCCCCCCTGCCCAAGGGCCCGATGCCGACCCCGAAGGGCCTCAACCGCGCGATGCGCGGACGCTGAGCGTGTCCTCCCCCGCGCTGTTCACGCCGATCACCCTCGCGGCCCCCGAGGGACCCGGCCTGACGATCCGCAACCGCGCCTTCGTCGCGCCCATGTGCCAGTACGCGGTGGGCGAACTCGACGGCCTGCCCACCGACTGGCACCGGCAGCACTTGGGCAGTCTCGCCGCAGGGGGCTTCGGGCTGGTCGTCACGGAGGCGACCGGGGTCTCGCCGCAGGCACGCATCAGCCCGCGCGACCTCGGCCTGTGGAACGAGGCGCAGGTCCAGGCGCACGCGCGGATCGTCGCCTTCCACCACGCGCAGGGGGTGGCGGCAGGCATCCAACTCGGACACGCAGGCGGTAAGGCCTCCACCTATCCGGGGCTGCCCGGCTTCCCCACCGGCACGGTCCCTCCCACGGAGGAGGGTTGGCCCACGGTGGGCGTCGCCGACGCGCCGGTACTCCCGGGTTTGGCGCCCGCGCGCGGCCTGGACCAGGCTGGGATCGATGCCGTGGTCGCCGATTTCGCCGACGCTGCGCGCCGCGCTGACCGGGCCGGCTATGACGTGGTCCAGATCCATGCCGCTCACGGCTATCTCCTCCATCAGTTCCTCTCCCCACTCACCAACACCCGCACCGACGGCTATGGCGGATCCGAGGCCAACCGCACCCGTCTCGTCCGCGAGGTCGTGGACGCCGTCCGTCGGGTATGGCCGGCCGCCAAGCCGCTCGGCGTCCGGTTCAGCGTCACCGACTGGGTGCCGGGTGGCTGGGATGCGTCCGCCACCTCGCGGCTTGCGCACGATCTCGTGGACCACCACGGCGTCTCCTGGCTGGACGCCTCCAGCGGCGGTCTGAGTTCGGGCGCCGCCATCCCGGTCGGGCCTGGCTACCAGGTGCCGCTCGCGGCGAGATTGCGCTCCGACCTCGCGGGAACGTCGGCGGCGGTGAGCGCCGTCGGGCTCGTGGTGGACGCACGCCAGGCGGAGACCATCGTGGTCACGGGCCAGGCGGACGCGGTCTCGATCGGTCGCGCCGCCCTGCGTGACCCGCACTGGGCCTCCGCCGCCGCCCGCGCGCTCGGCGTCGCGTCGCAGGAGAACCCGCAGGCCGCCTCCTACTGGCGTTCTGGTTTCTGAGCGACGCACCGCACCGCCCCGATTCGGGCGCTTGTCCCTGCCGTAGCGACACGTGGCATGGCGCACGTTCGGCGTGGAACCAGCGGCCCCGCCTACGCCACCACGAGTCCCTTCACGGGGGAGGTCGTCCGGGAGTTTCCGACCGCCACCGACGCCGAGGGGTGGACGCCGCCGCCGAACGTGCGCATCAGGCCTTCCTGACCTGGAAGGGCGTCGGCTACGCGGATCGCGCCGACATCACTCCCGACAATCCGGCGTACCGAACGGAGTTCTTCGAGCCGGTGGCGCAGATCTACCGGGTGAAGGATGAGGCGGAGGCCATCACGCTCGCCAACGACCCCCCTACGGTCTGGGTGGTTCGGAGTTCACGCGCGACATCGAGGGCGGCATGAGCGTGGCTCGCCAACTCGAGACCGGGAGGGTGTGATCAACCACCCGACCGGGGTGGCCGACATCGACGGCCCGGTCTGACCCCGGGCCGGTTCGAGCCGCCTCGCACCGTGGATGGCTCCGCGTTCCGCGCGGGGCCATCCCTCGCATGCAGGGGCTGCGCCCTGAGCGAACCGGCGTCCTCCAGGACGCTCGACCGCGCACACTTCGGGTATGCGCATTCTTGTCCTGGGCGGAACCGGCTGGCTGGGCGGGGCGGTGGCCCGCGTCGCGCTGGCCCGGGGGCACGAGGTCACCTGCCTGGCACGCGGATCGTCCGCCGTTCCCGCTGGGGTCACGTGGGTGCACGCTGACCGCGACGCGGACGACGCCCTGGAGCCCGTGATCCGCGACGACTGGGATGCGGTGATCGACGTCTCACGGACACCGCAGCACGTGCGCCGCGCCGCTCGCGATCTCGCCGGGCGCGTAGGGCGGGCCGTGTTCGTCTCCACCGCGAGCGTGTACGCCGATCAGGCGACCCCCGGCGCCGCCGAGGAGTCCGCCACGCTGCCGGCACGGGACCCAGGCACGATCACCACCGCGCAGGACTACGGCTCGGCCAAGGTCATGTGTGAGCAGATCTACCGTGCCGCCTTCGGGTCTGAGCGCACCCACGTCGCGCGACTCGGCCTGATCGGCGGTCCCGGGGATGTCTCGGATCGCTCCGGCTACTGGCCTTGGCGTTTCGCCCGGGCCGCGACGTCCCACGCTCCCGTGCTGGTGCCTGAGGGCGGCGAACGCCTCGTCTCCCTCATCGATGTCCGCGACGCCGCCGCGTGGCTGCTGGATCGGGCCGCGGGCACGGACGATGAGCCGGGCACCGTGGATGTCACCGGGGTGCCGCATCCGTTGTCGCAGTTTCTCGGGCTCGCCCGCGCCGCGGCCGGCCACCGCGGCGAGGTGGTCGGCGTTGAGGAGGGCTGGCTGGTCCAGCAAGGTGTTCAGCCGTGGTCCGGCCCGCGGTCCCTACCGCTGTGGTTGCCCGACCCTGCGTGGGCGGGAATGATGACGCGCAGCACGGCCCGTGCCCGCGCCCTGGGC
>NZ_DAIOIA010000020.1:7339-33738 GCF_036744435.1 Propioniciclava sp.
GGAGGACGCCACTCGCCTAGTCTTGTTTCAATGGCGCACCTTCTGGGGGCTGAAGCCCTCCACCTCGACTTCCCGACCAAGGTCGTGTTCGACTCGGTCACGCTTGGCGTGAACGAGGGCGACCGCGTCGGCATCGTCGGTCGCAACGGCGACGGCAAGTCGAGCCTGCTCGCCCTGCTCGCGGGGCGACGGGAGCCCGATTCCGGGCGCGTCACGATGCGCGGCGGCGTCCGGATCGGCGTCCTGGATCAAGGTGACGACCTCGACGACGAGGAGTCCGTGGGGCACGCCGTCGTCGGGGATGTCCCCGAACACGAGTGGGCTGGGGATGCGAAGGTCCGCGACATCGTCGCCGGGCTGTTGGGCGACCTGGGCTGGGACGCGCGCTTGGGGACGTTGTCGGGCGGGCAGCGGCGCCGGGTCGCGCTGGCGCAGGTCCTGGTGGGCGATCACGACATCGTGTTCCTCGACGAGCCCACCAACCACCTCGACGTCGAGGCCATCACCTGGCTGGCCGGCCATCTGAAGCGCCGGTGGGCTCCGGGCACCGGAGGCCTGCTGATGGTGACCCACGACCGCTGGATCCTCGACGAGGTCTGCACGGCCACCTGGGAGGTCCACGACCGGATCGTAGAGCCCTTCGAGGGCGGCTATGCCGCCTATATCCTCCAGCGGGTCGAGCGGGATCGGATCGCCGCCGCGACGGAGCAGCGGCGACAGAACCTCGCCCGCAAGGAGTTGGCGTGGCTGCGTCGCGGAGCGCCCGCGCGCACCTCGAAGCCGAAGTTCCGCATCGACGCTGCGAACGCCCTGATCGCCGACGTGCCGCCGTTGCGCGACACCGTGTCGCTGCAATCCCTGGCGGTGACGAGGCTGGGACGTGACGTGGTGGATCTGCTGGACGCCGGCGTCTCCTATGGCGACCACGAGGTACTGCGGGACGTCGAGTGGCGCATCGCCCCGGGCGAGCGCACCGGCATCCTCGGCGTCAACGGGTCCGGCAAGTCGACGCTGCTGGCCCTGGTGAGCGGGACGCTCGAGCCGACGACGGGCCGGGTCAAGCGCGGGACGACGGTCAAGGTGGCCACGCTCACCCAGCGTCTCGATTCGCTGGAGGAGTTCGCCGACGAGCCGGTCCGCGTCGTGCTCGGGCGGCTGCGCACCACCTACAGTTTCGGCTCGGGTTCGAAGGCCGCCGAGCTCACCCCCTCCCAGCTCCTGGAACGGCTCGGCTTCTCCAGCGCCCAGCTCTCCACCCCTGTGCAGGACCTGTCCGGCGGCCAGAAGCGCCGCCTGCAACTGCTGTTGATCCTGCTGGACCAGCCGAACGTGCTCATCCTCGACGAACCGACCAACGACCTCGACACCGACATGCTGGCAGCGATGGAGGACCTGCTCGACTCCTGGCCCGGCACCCTGCTCGTCGTCAGCCACGACCGCTATTTCCTGGAGCGGGTCACCGATCAGCAGTACGCCATCCTCGGCGGACGTCTCCGGCACCTGCCCGGTGGCGTCGAGGAGTATCTGACGCTGCGCACGGCGATAGAGACCTCGGCCGCCTCGAGCGGCAGCCCCCGGCCGGCGGCGCAGCCGTCCGCCGCGCTGTCGGGGGCCGAACAGCGTGCCGCCGAGAAGGAGCTGGCCTCCCTGGAGCGCCGCGTCGAGAAGCTGCACCGCCAGGCGGCGGACGCCCGGATGAAGCTCGCCGACCTCGACCAGACCGACTACCAGCTCCTCGGCGCAGAGATGGCGAAGATCACCGCGCTCGATGAGGAGGCGTCCGCCCTCGAAGAACGCTGGCTGGAGCTATCGGTGCTCGCAGACTGACCGCACGCGGACGCCTGGCTCGCGTCCCCCGCGACTCGTGTTCCCGGGGTTGCGCCCGCCCGGCACCCATGGACGTATTGCAATCTGTTTATATATGTGATGGAGTGAGACGCATGGACATGGAACCGGGGCTCGCCGAGGCGGCGCAGCTGTTCAAGGTTCTGGGAAGCGAATCCAGGTTGCTACTCCTGCGGCTCCTCGCCGCAGAGCCTCGCACCGTCGGGGCCCTGACCGAAGCCACCGGCATGTCGCAACCCCTGGTATCCCAGCACCTGCGGACCCTGCGCCAGGCGAATCTGGTCGCCGCCCGCAGGGCGGGCAAGGAGAGCACGTACCACCTGGTCGATCTCCACGTCACCCATGTGATCGCCGACGCCCTCATCCATGTCCGCGAGCCCCACGCCGCCGACTCGGCGGCGCAGGACTCCTCACCTCTGATACGAAAGGAACCGGCATGACCGAGCAGGACATTCACGCTGAGCACACCACCGCCGAGCACGCCCATGGCGCCGACTGCGGCCACGAAGCCGTGCAGCACGGCGACCACGTCGACTACGTACACGGCACCCACCACCACGCTCTCCACGGGGATCACTACGACGAGCACTGAGCACCACTCGCGGAAGGGGCCGACCCACCCGGACCGACCCCTTCCGCACCCCGTCGCGGATGACCTCAGGGCCGCTCGAGCATCCAATGACTCCTCCCGGGGAGCGGACGCAGCGTGAGCCCGACCCGGGAGGCCTCAGCCGCAACGACACGCGGGACGGGGTGCCTCATGTCGAACTCGACCGTGTCCTCGGTCAGGATGCGCTCCCCCTCCAGGCACAGATAGCTCACCCGCCACCGCATCCCCTCGGTGCCGCACGGCCACGCTTCGGCGATCTCGCGGTACTCCAGACCGCCGAGCATCGCAACGGAGCGCTCACGCGGGACCACCCGCTGGGGACGGAGCGGGAGCCGCAGGTCCATGAGCGCCGCACCCCCGGCGGGTAACCGGGTGGCGAGTTCTGCCAGCACGGCCGCCCGCTCCCCGGCGTCGAAACAGCCCACGACGCCGAGGAGGATCGCACCCCCTAGGCGAGGTGGCAACGTGGCAGAGAAGAAGTCCTCGGGACGCACGGTGACACGCGGAAACCACGCGGTTCGCGCCGCAATCCGCGACAGGAGCAGCGACCGCATGGCCCGGCTCGGCTCCAGTGCCACCACTGAGGCGGTCGGGAGCCGGTCGAGCACCACGGCGACGCTCGCCCCCGACCCGGCCCCCACATCGAGGATCGGCCCGCAGTCCGGGCGCAGCAGGGGCACCAGTTCATCGAGCGCCGCGCGCCGCGCGGGCTCGTGGGGAACCGCGAACACGTCGTAGGCGCTCGCCACCGCAGCCCAGACATCTTCGGCCACCACGTCGCCATCCGCCCCATCCCGACACACCACGAAACCCCTTTCAGCGCACGCACGACGCGAGCAGGCTTCACGATAGCTTAATGAGAATGCCTCTCATGCTCATGGATGTCTGTCAGCACATCCTGCCCGGCACACAGCACGGCCCCCGCCGCAACCGCGGACGGGGGCCGTGCACCGTGGCCGACGCTCAGGCAGGGAGCGCCTTCTCGAACAGCGGCGTGAGCTGCTGCACGGCATAGATCGAGGCCAACGGCGTGCTGGCCGAGAACGCGTTGGAGACGTCGCCGTCGATGACGACCGCGCGCCCTTGCTGCACCGCCGCGAGCCGCTGCCATGCAGGGTCATCGGTGATCGCCGTGGTCTCGAGGTAGATCGGGAAGGCGACGATCAGGTCCGCCTCGAGCTGATCGAGGTTCTCGCTGGAGATCTTCACGGTGAAGCCCGACGTATCGGTCGGCAGCGCGGCGATCGTGGGGCTCTGCACGAAGCCGAACCGTTCCAGCGTCTCCACGCGCCCGCCGCCCTTGATGTAGGCACCCCAGCCCTCGCTGGTCTTGGCAGCCGCGGCAACGGTCTTGCCCTTCCACTGCGGGTGAGCGGCGGCCACATCCGAATAGGTTGCGTCCACCTTGGCGAGCAACTCCTTGCCCTTCTCCGGCACGCCCAGCACCGTGGAGATCAGATCGACCTGATCCTCCATCGAGGTGAGCCAGCTCTCACCACCTTCCGGGATGCCGACCGTGGTCGTGATCTGGGACAACCGCTGATAACGGTCCTTGTCCCCGCTGCTGCGCACATCGAGGATCAGGTCCGGTTGCAGCGCGGCGATCGCCTCGTAGGAGGGCTCCATCGTCCCGATGATCGTCGGCGCCGTCGTATAGAGGCCCTGCGCCCACGGGCCCTGCCCGTCGCCGCCGAACCCCAGCCAGTCCGACGCTCCGACCGGCTGCGCACCGAGGGCCAGAGCGACCTCGGCGTCCCCCCAGCCGAGGGCGACGATGCGCTGGGGCGCCTTGTCGACCGTGACAGCGCCGAACGCCGTGTCCACGGTCGCCGGGAAAGCACCTGCGGCACTGCTGGACGGCGTCCCGGTCGCGGACGGGCTGGGTGCACCTGAAGCACACCCGGTGAGGGCAAGCACGAGGGCGGCCGCTGCGGCCAGCACGGCTCGAGGGAATCTCATGGCGAGACCTTTCTTGGATCGAGAGAAGGAGATGACCGGGCGCTGGGGGCCGGCATCCGGTCCGGGGGTCACAACCTTGGTAAGGCTACCCTAAGATCATCGAGTGCCAACGATCTCACCACCGCGCGAGAGCGTGGCCCCGCCGCGTCCCGCGCGCCCGCCACTGCGGGCCGCAGGATTCGTCGCCGCGGTCGTCCTCCTCCTCGTCGTGGTCCTGCTGAGCCTGATGGTCGGCGCGCGCGACATCCCCGCCGCCACCGTCTGGGGCGCGCTCCTGGGCACCGACACCGGAACCGACGCGGAGGTGGTAATCGCCCTGCGCGTGCCGCGCACCGTGGTCGGGCTGCTCGTCGGTGCCGCCCTGGGCGTCGCCGGAGCCCTCATCCAGGCGGCGACCCGCAACCCCCTCGCGGACCCGGGCATCCTCGGCGTCAACGCGGGAGCCGCCTTCGCGGTCGCGATGGGCGTCGGCGTGCTCGGGGTCCGCTCACCCAGCGCCTACGTGTGGTTCGCCTTCGTCGGGGCGCTGGTGACCACGGTGGTGGTCTACCTGATCGGCCTGGTCGGACGCGGATCGGTCAGCCCGGCGCAGATCACCTTGGCCGGGGTGGCGCTGGGAGCCGTGCTCAGCGGTATCACCAGCGCGCTCCTCCTGGCCGATCCGGTCACCTTCAACGTCATCCGCGCCTGGGAGGCCGGCTCGTTCGCCGATCGCGGGTGGGACGTGGTCACCGCCACCGCACCGTTCGTCGCGCTGGGCCTCGGCATCGCCCTGTGGCTCGGACCAGCGCTCAACGCCGTCGCGCTCGGCGACGACCTCGCCCGCTCGCTGGGAACCCGCGTCGTCGCCACCCGCGTGCTGTCACTCCTGTCCATCACCCTGCTGGCCGGCTCGGCGACAGCCATGGCCGGGCCCATCGCCTTCGTCGGCCTGATGATCCCGCACGTGGCACGGTGGATCGTCGGCCCCGACCAACGATGGATCCTCGCCTACTCGCTGCTGTGTGCGCCCATCCTGATGGTCGCCTCGGACGTGCTGGGACGCGTCCTGCTCCCCACAGGGGAGTTACAGGTCGGCATCGTCACCGCTTTCCTGGGAGCCCCCGTGCTGGTGATCCTCGTGCGGCGCCAACGGGTGAGCGGACTATGAGCGGCCGCACTCCCGTGGCCGTGGACGCCGACGGCAACGTCCGCCTGCCCGTGGGCCAGGTGATCCTGCGGGCTCAGCCGCGCGCGCTGATCGTCGGCACCGTGACGGCGCTGGCCGTCCTCATGGCCGCGCTCGTCGCCCTCGCCTGGGGCGACTACCCGCTGAGCGTGCCTCAAGTCGTGCAGGCCCTGCTGAGTGACCAGGGGTTCGCCACGAGAGTGGTCACCCAGTGGCGCCTGCCGCGCGTCATCGCCGCGATCGCGTTCGGCGCAGCCCTGGGAGCCTCGGGCGCCCTGTTCCAGACGCTGACCCGCAACCCGCTCGGGTCCCCCGACGTCATCGGGTTCTCCACGGGCGCCTACACCG
This sequence comes from Propioniciclava sp., assembly GCF_036744435.1. Taxonomy (NCBI): domain Bacteria; kingdom Bacillati; phylum Actinomycetota; class Actinomycetes; order Propionibacteriales; family Propionibacteriaceae; genus Propioniciclava; species Propioniciclava sp. The sequence goes on from NZ_DAIOIA010000020.1 coordinate 13,270, forward strand.
GGGCCATCGTCTCCCTCACCGTCGTCGGCAGCAACGTCCTCAGCGAGATGGCGGGAGCGCTCGCCGGAGGGCTGCTGACCGCCGCGCTGGTCTACCTGCTCGCCTGGCGGGGAGGCATCCAAGGGTTCCGTCTGATCATCGTCGGCATCGCCGTCACCGCAACACTGTCCAGCCTCAACACATACCTTCTGCTCCGCGCCCAGACAGAGGTGGCGATGGCCGCCTCCCTGTGGGGTGCGGGATCCCTCGCCCTGATCGACTGGGGCGACGTCACGCTCGTGGTGCCGGCGCTGGCCCTCCTCGGCGTGGTCACGGCTGCCATGATGGGGCCGCTGCGCCAGCTCGAACTCGGCGACGATGCCGCGCACGCGCACGGGGTGCGCATCGAGGGGACGCGAATCACCGTCCTCGGCGCCGGCGTCGCACTGATCGCCCTGGTCACCGCCGTGACCGGTCCGATCGCCTTCATCGCGCTCGCCGCCCCCCAGATCGCGCGCCGGCTCACCCGCGGTGCCGGCATCCCCGTCGGGGCTGCCGCGAGCACCGGAGCGCTCCTCCTGCTCGCAGCCGACCTGGTCGCCCAGCACCTGATCCCGGGATCCGTGCCCGTGGGCGTCGTGACGGTAGTCATCGGCGGCCTCTACCTCATCGCCCTCCTCATCCAGGAAGCACACCAGCAGCTATGACCCAGCACTCCGCCCAGCCCGGCGCTCCGGCCCCCCGCCTCGTTGCGGACGACGTGACGCTCGCCTACGACGGGCACGTGGTCTCCCAGGAACTGTCGATCAGCATCCCGGATCGTTCGTTCACCGTCATCGTGGGCCCGAACGCGTGCGGCAAATCCACCCTGCTGCGCGCCCTGTCCCGCTTGCTGCGCCCGACCCACGGCTCTATCGTGCTCGACGGCAAGGCCATCGCCGGATACAAACCCAAGGAAGCCGCCCGCATCGTTGGCCTTCTCCCGCAGAGTTCGGTGGCCCCCGACGGCATCACGGTCTCCGACCTGGTGTCCCGCGGCCGCTACCCGCACCAGGGCCTCATCCGGCATTGGAGTTCCGCCGACGAGGACGCCGTCGAATCGGCGATGCAGGCGACCAACGTGGCCGGGCTGCGCCGCCGTCAGGTCGCCGAGTTATCCGGCGGGCAACGCCAGCGGGTGTGGGCGGCGATGGCGTTGGCCCAGCAGACGCCGATCCTGCTGCTGGACGAACCGACGACGTTCCTCGACATCGCCCACCAGATCGAGTTGCTCGACTTGTTCGCAGACCTCCACGAGGCAGGCAACACGCTCATCGCCGTCCTGCATGACCTGAACCACGCCGCGCGTTACGCCACCCACCTCATCGCGATGAAGGACGGTCGCGTGATCGCCCACGGCACGCCGGGCGAGGTGGTGACGAGCGATCTCGTCTCGGATGTGTTCGGCATCGACTGCCTGGTGGTGGAGGACCCCGAAACCAAGACGCCCCTCGTCATCCCGAAGTCGCGGACGCATCGCCGGCCCGACGCGGGGTGACGCGGCGGCGTCCGACCGGACGAGCGGCGTCTGGCCCGCGTCAATCCTGGCCGACGGTGACCGTCACGGCGATGTTGCCCCGGGTCGCGTTGGAGTACGGGCAGACCTGGTGCGCGGCGTCGGCCAGTTCCTGGGCGCTGGCCGCGTCCAGGTCGGGGATGGTGACCTCGAGGCGCACCGCCAGTTCATAGCCGCCGGCGCCGTTTCCGCCGATCTCCACGCGGGCACCGACCGTCTCGTCGCTCAGCGCGATTCCGCGCGTGCGTGCCACGCCCAGCAGCGCCGAGTGGAAGCAGGCGGCGTAGCCGGCGGCGAAGAGCTCTTCAGGGTTGGCCCCGTTCCCGGAGCCGCCCATCTCCTTCGGGACGGCCATGTCGAGGTCGAGGCGTCCGTCGGCGGTCCGGACGTGTCCGTCGCGCCCCTGGCCGGTGGAGAGTGCCTCGGTGGTGTAGAGCGTCTTCTGGATCATGGAGTGCCTCCTGAGTGATACGGCTGCTCCCATCTCAACGTCGACGAGCCTGCGGGCATTCCGCCGGTCACCCCGGGGACCACTCTGTGACCCTCGGCTTGATTCTGGGCCAGGCGCGGCAGATGATTGAAGCATCAAGGGATTTGGGGATCCGCGAACTCCCATCCGGGGGTCTCCTTCTTCGACTGGTGATCCGGACACCGACGCCACTGCGCGGGTGCACGACACGGCGGTGGCCGGATCAGTACGCGCTACGCCGATGTCGGCGCGACGACGCACGACCCGCCGCGGCCCTTGACCGACCAGGTGACGGCTCACGACGAGCCGCCCGACACATGTGGCCCCTCCCCAGGGACCCACAGAAGGAGCACGATGTCTTACGCAACGATCAATCCCTACACCGGGCAGACCGTGGCCACCTTCCCCGACGCCACCGACGCGCAGGTCGCCGAGGCCCTGGAACAGGCCCACACGACCTTCCAGGCCTGGCGCCAGACGACGTTCGAGCAGCGCCGTGCGGTGCTGACGAAGGCCGCCCAGTTGCTGCGCGCCGACAAGGACGCGCTGGCGGCCATCCTCACCCTGGAGATGGGCAAGATCACCGCCGAGGCCCTCGCGGAGGTGGAGCTGTCGGCCAAGATCTTCGAGTTCTACGCGGAGAAGGCCGAGGGCCTGCTGGCGCCGGAGCCGATCACCGTCAAGGAGAAGTCCACCGGCGAGGCCATCGTCGTGAAGGAGCCCCTCGGCGTCCTGTTCGCCGTGGAGCCGTGGAACTTCCCCTACTACCAGCTCGCCCGGATCGCGGCCCCGCAGCTCTCGGCGGGCAACACGCTGGTGCTCAAGCACGCCTCGAACGTCCCGCAGGCAGCGGCACGGTTCGAGAAGCTCCTGTTGGACGCGGGCCTTCCCGTCGGCGGCTTCACCAACTTGTACGCCACGCGGGACCAGATCGCCTCGATCATCGCCGACGACCGCGTCCGCGGCGTCGCGCTGACCGGCTCCGAGGCGGCCGGCGCCGTCGTCGCCCAGCAGGCAGCTGCGGCCCTGAAGAAGAGCACCCTGGAGTTGGGCGGCGCGGACGCGTTCGTCGTGCTGGATGACGCCGATCTCGACAAGACGATCCCGTGGGCCGTGTTCGGTCGCCACTGGAACGGCGGCCAGGTGTGCGTGTCCTCCAAGCGCATGATCGTCGTCGACGCCGTGTACGACGAGTTCATCAAGCGCTACACCGAGGGCGTCGCCGCCCTGGTTCCGGGCGACCCGTTCGACGCGGCCACGACGCTGGCCCCGCTGTCCTCGCAGAAGGCTGCCGACGACATCGTGGCCCAGATCGCCAGGGCCGTCGAGAACGGCGCCACGGCGACCCAGGTGGGCGACGCCGTCCCCACCCAGGGTGCGTTCGTGCAGCCCACGCTGCTGACCGGCCTGACCGAGGACAACCCGGCCTTCTACGAGGAGTTCTTCGGCCCCGTGTCGTTGATCTTCCACGCGAAGGACGAGGACGACGCCGTGCGCATCGCCAACGACTCGCACTTCGGGCTGGGTGGTTCGGTGTTCACCACCGACATCGAGCGCGGCAAGGCCGTCGCGGCGCGCATCGACACCGGCATGGTGTTCGTCAACCACCCCACCCTGGTGAAGGCGGACGTGCCCTTCGGCGGCGTCAAGCGCTCCGGCTACGGGCGTGAGCTCACCGATCTCGGCCTCAACGAGTTCGTCAACCACAAGGTCATCGGCGTGGTCGACATCGACGCCGAGTTCTGACCCACGAGTCGGCGCGGCTTCTCCTGCGCTGAGCCCCCACGGCCAGTGGCGCCGTCCCCGAGCGGGGCGGCGCCACTGGCCGTGGTGGGTCTAGCGCGGGATGTTGCGCAGGTTGGAGCGGGCGAGCTTCAGCATCGCCCCGACCCCGCCGTCGAGGACGACCTTGGCCGAGGCCACCGCGAAGCCGGTGAGTTGCTTGCCGGTGATGTGCGGCGGGATCGACAAGGCGTCGGGGTCGGTGACCACGTCCACCAGTCCCGGGCCGGGGGTTGCGAGCGCTTCGGTGAGCGTCGCGCGCAGCGTTGCCGGGTCGGTGACCCGCCAGCTCCGGATCCCCATGGCATGCGCGATCGCGGCGTAGTCGGTTGCGGGGCGATCGGTGCCCCAGGCGGGCATGCCGTCGACCAGCATCTCCAGGCGAACCATGCCCAAGGTCGAGTTGTTGAACACGACGACGGTGGTGTCGAGGTTGTGCTCCTTGAGCGTGAGCAGTTCACCCAGGAGCATGGACAGGCCACCGTCGCCGCTGATCGAGATGACCTGGCGTCCCGGGGCGGCGAAGGTCGCCCCGATCGCGTGCGGCAGCGCGTTGGCCATGGTCCCGTGGTGCCACGAGCCCAGGACGCGCCGCTTCGCGTTCGGGGTGATGTACCGGGCCACCCACACGTTGCACATCCCGGTGTCCGCGCTGAAGATCGCGTCCTCGGCGGCCACCTCGTCCAGGATGGACGCCGCGTACTCGGGGTGAATCGGAGTGTGGCTCTCCACGTTGCGGGTGTAGGCCTCCACGACCTTCTCCAGCTTGTCGCAATGCAGCTTGAGCATCTTGTCCAAGAAGGAGCGGTCGGTGCGCTCCTTGACCAACGGCAACACGGCCTCGATGGTGGCTGCCACGTCACCCTCGACGGCCAGGTCGAGCTTGGCCCGCCGCCCCAGACGCTCGCCGAATCGGTCGATCTGGGCGATCGTGACGTCCTTGGGCAGGAACTGGTCGTAGGGGAAGTCGGTCCCCACCAGCAGGAGCAGATCGCAGTCGTGCATGGCGTCGTAGGCAGCCCCGTAGCCGAGCAGTCCACTCATGCCGACGTCATAGGGGTTGTCGTACTGGATGAACTCCTTGCCGCCCATCGCGTGCCCGATGGGGGCCTTGAGCGCCTCGGCGAAGGCCATGACCTCATCGTGAGCCCCCGCGGTGCCCGCGCCGCAGAACAAGGTGATCTTCTTCGCCGCGTTGATGAGGTCGGCCAGCGCGGACACCTGCTGCGGGTGAGGCACGTGCGCCGGCGCCAGCATCGACACGTCGCCCATGGTCGGCGCCTCGACGGCGTCGGCGGACGCGACATCGCCCGGCAACACCAGGACGCTGACGCCGTTGCGGGCGATCGCGGTCTGGACGGCGATGTGGGAGATGCGGGCGGCCTGCTCAGGCGAGTTGGCCAGTTCGGCGTACTGGCTGGCCTCGGCGAAGAGCCGGTCGGGGTGAGTCTCCTGGAAGTAGGAGGTGCCGATCTGCTCCGAGGGAATGTGCGAGGCGATCGCGAGTACCTTCGCCATTCCGTTGCGGTTGGCGTCATACAGCCCCTGAATGAGGTGGGTATTGCCCGGACCACAGGATCCGGCGCAGACCGCCAGCTTCCCGGTCACCCGCGACTCAGCGGCCGCCGCGAACGCAGCCGCCTCCTCGTTGTGCACATCCACCCAGGTGATCGCGTCCTGCCGACGCAGGGCGTCCGAGACGGGGTTGAGGCTGTCCCCCACCAGCCCGTAGATGCGCTCGACGCCCAACTCGGCGAGAAAGGCGACCAACTGATCAGCGACGGTTCGTGCCATGACCACTCCTTTGTTCGTTCAACTTCTCTGCAGGTGCAGGCTACGTTGCTGAACCGGAGGTTCCCAGGGCACGTCTCGCTCCCCTCGAGAGCCATTCCTGGGTGGAGACGGCACGAACCCGACGCCAGGGCGTCGGGTTCGTGGTCCGGCTAGGTCAGGAGACGATGTGCTGCTCCTCGATGATGGCGTCGCGCAGTTCGCGGCGCTTGCGCTGCTCCTCCGGGTCGGGCACCGGAACCGCGGACAGCAGCCGCTGGGTGTAGGGGTGCTGCGGCCTGGTCACGATGTCGTAGGTGTCACCCACCTCAACCAGGTGCCCGTGATGCATGACCGCGATCCGGCTGGAAACCTGCTCCACCACCGCCAGATCGTGGCTGATGAAGAGGCAGGCGAAGCCGTACTGTTCCTGCAGTTCCTTGAACAGGTCCAGCACGCGTGCCTGCACCGAGACATCCAGGGCCGACGTCGGTTCGTCGGCGATCAGAAGCTTCGGATTCAGCGCGAGCGCGCGAGCAATGCCGATGCGCTGCCGCTGGCCCCCGGAGAGTTCGTGGGGATAGCGGTTCCGCATCGATCGCGGCAGATGCACCGAATCGAGCAGGTCCTCGACGCGTTTGCTGAGCTCGGCGCCCTTCAAGCCCTGGTGAAGGAGCAGCGGCTCGCCGATGGACTCCCCCACGGGCAGACGCGGGTTGAGCGAGCTGCCTGGATCCTGGAACACGATGCCGACGGTCTTGCGGAAGGGCTTCAGCTCCTTCAGCGACGCGTTGGTGATGTCGTGACCGCCCACCGTCAGCGTGCCCTCCCGGACGGGGAGCAACGCGACTGCGGCGCGACCCAGCGTCGTCTTGCCGGACCCCGACTCACCGACCAGGCCGATGACCTCGCCCTGTTCGATGCGCAGGTTGATGTGCTCGGCGGCCCGGAACTCCGGGCGTCGCCCCTGCTTGGGGTAGACGATCGCCACGTCCTCCATGAGCAGGGCGGGAGGTTCCTCGGTGCGCGGCGCGGACAGCGGGACCGGAGTGTCGCCCACCATGATCGTCGTCTGCGGGGGACCGGCCTCGTCGTCAGCTTCGGCGTGCTCGGCGAGGTGCGGCACCGACGCCAGCAACTGCTGGGTGTAAGGGTGCTGCGGGTTGGCAAAGATGTCGTGGGACGAGCCGTGCTCGACGACCTGGCCATCCTTCATCACGATGATGCGGTCGGCCATGTCGGCGACCACGCCCATATCGTGGGTGATGAGGATGATGCCGGCACTCACCCGCTCGCGCAGATCCCGCATCAGCTTGAGGATCTCGGCCTGAACCGTGACGTCGAGTGCGGTGGTGGGCTCGTCGGCGATGAGCAGCTTCGGCTCGCAGGCCAGCGCCTGGGCGATCATGATGCGCTGCCGCTGGCCGCCGGACAACTGGTGGGGGTACTTGTCGAAGCTGTCGACCGGATCGGGGATCTCGACCAGCGTCATCAACTCGATGGCCCGCTGTTTGGCGGCAGTGGGGTTCATCAGGTAGTGGGTGCGCAGCGTCTCGACGATCTGGAACCCCACCGTGTACACGGGATTGAGGGCCGTCATCGGCTCCTGGAAGATGACGGAGATCTCGTTGCCGCGGATCTCCCGCAACTCCTGGATCGACATCCCGACGAGTTCCGTGCCCTTCAGGTTGGCCGAGCCGGTCGCCCGGCCCGTCGCCGGCAGCAGCCCGAGCAGGCTCATGGACGACTGGGTCTTCCCCGAACCGGACTCGCCGACGATCGCCAGCACTTCCCCAGCGCGCAGCTCGTAGCTGAGCTTGTCGACGGCCGTGAACCACTCGTCGCCCACCCAGAACTGGACGCTGAGATCCGTCACGGTGAGGATGATGTCGCCCTTGGCGACGGGACCGCCGGTGTCACGGCTCAGTTTGATGGCGTCGGTGAACGCCGACCGGTTGCCTGCCGCCTGCGTGGCGTCGGACTTCTTGCGGCCGATCATCGGGCCCCTCCCTCGTCGGACGGCGTGGACCTGCGAGCGGCCAGGTCGGCCTCCGCCTTGCGCATAACACGCGCCGACGGGATGCGCTTGGTTCGCGGATCGAACGCGTCACGCAGGCCGTCGCCGATGAAGTTGATCGACAGCGCGATCAAGATGATGAACAAGCCCGGCCACCAGAACAGCCACGGTCGGGTGGAGAAGGCACCCTGGTTCTCCGAGATCAGGCGTCCCAGGGAGACTGCGGGCGCCGAGATGCCGAAGTTCACGAAGCTCAGGGCCGCCTCCAGCGTGACCGCCGACGACATCAGCAGGGTGGTGTTGACCACGATCACGCCCACGGCGTTGGGCAGCATGTGTTTGGTGATGATGCGCCAGTCGCTCGCCCCAGCGACACGGGCCGAGTCGACGAACTCGCGTTCGCGCAACGTCAGGAACTCGGAGCGGACCAGGCGGGCCAGGCCCGTCCACAGCACGCAGCCGAGGGCGATCGCCAAGAGCAGCGGCATGTTCTCCCGCAGCCAGGTGGTGACTTCTGGACCGGCGTTGAGGCGCAGCGGCAGCTTCGAGATAAGCGAGCCCAGGACCGCGCCGATCACGATGACGGGGAGGGTGATGACCAGGTCGGTGAGCCGCATGAGCGCCATGTCGACCCAGCCGCGGTAGTAGCCGGCCAGCGAGCCCACGGTGACGCCCAGGATGAGGGCCACGGCGCCGAGCACGAAGGCGACGAACAAGGACGTCTGCACCCCCAGCAGCACTTGCGCGAAGTAGTCCCGGCCCAGGGAATCCTGCCCGAAGGGGTACATGCCGAGGCTGAACGTGTTCCCGTTGATGAAGGGGATCTGCAGCGTCGGAGCGCCCCCGTTGATGACGTCACCGGAACGCATGTCTTGATCGCGCCACAACCCGGGGATGGGGCCGATGCCCATGGCGAGCACCGACGCGATCGCCACGAGGCTCAAGGTGACCAGGCCGAAGATCGCACCACGGTGACGGAAGAACCTGCGGGTCACGATCTGGCCCTGGGACAGGCCCACGACCTCCTTGCCCTCGCCGACTCCTTCGCCGCGTCCGGTCGCACCCCCGGTGCTGCTCACCTCGTGCGCCCCCGCGTCCTCGAGGTCGGGCACCAGCGCACGCCCGGCCTCGGTGCCCTCGGGGATCTCCTGTTCGAGCCGCTCATCGTCGGGCCCGTGGATTCCGTCGTTGTTGCTCATGCGTTCACCCGAATCCTGGGGTCGATGATGGCGTACAGGAAGTCAGCGATGAGGTTGGCGATCATCGCCAGCGCCCCGGTCAGCATGATGTAGAACATCACAGGGTCGACCTCCTGGTTGTTCATGGAGTCGATGAACAGGCGTCCCATGCCGGCCCAACTGAAGATGGTCTCGGTGATGACCGCGCCACCGATGAGGGTGATGAAGTCGACGGGGACCACCGAAGCCAGCGGCATCAGTGCGTTGCGCAGCGCGTGGCGCACGATCACGACCCGCTCGGAGAGCCCCTTGGCGCGGGCCGTGCGGATGTAGTCCTGGTTGAGGACCTCCAGCATCGCGCCTCGTTCGTAGCGGGTGTAGGTCGCGAACGAGATCAGCACCAACGCGATGGTCGGCAGCAGAAGGTGCGTGGCCCGGTCGAGTTGAGCCATCCAGAAATCGGCGTTGAGGCCGGGGGTCTGGGCACCCAGGGTGGCGATCGGACGGCCGTTGATCTCGCTGGCGTTGTAGTACTGCGGCCACGTCTGGAGCACGCGATCGAGGAAGATCAGCACGCTGGTGAAGAGGCCGACGATCATTGCTCCGCGCATCGAGACGTTGCGGTCGGGGCCGCCGTACAGCCAGCCGATCCCGGCGCAGATCACCATGGCGAGGGCCAGCAGGCCTACCATCCACAGCCAGTTCATCTCGACGAGGACGAACAGCCACTGCAGCGGCCACCAGACGATGGCGCCGACGACGGCAGCGGTGAGGGCGGCATAGAGCGCGCGCCGGTTGTTGATTCCCGCGAACAGCGACGTGACGGCCAGGGCAGCCGCGACCGATCCGAGGGCGATGCCCACGATGCCGATCTGCGGGTTGCTCACCCAGCCCGAGAGCAGCAGGGCCGCCAACAGCGCGAGCGTGATCCCGAACGCGCTGCCAAAGACGATGAGTTTCTTGCGTCGTCGCCCGCCCAGCGCCCCGGCCCAGAACAACCCCGATACGACCGAGGCGATGATCACGGCGGGCCAGTTGATGGTCGGTGCGGCGATGTAGTCGTTGACGCCGATCGCGAAGAACTGCTTCAGCAACACCGCAACCCAGAAGACGGGCAGCGAGTACAGCAGGAAGGAGATGAAGGTGATGACGTAGTCGAAGGAGGTGTACTGACGCAGGGCGGAGATCAAACCGATCGTCACGCCGGTCAGGATCGAGATGATGGTGGCGGCGAAGATCAGCTGGATCGAGGTCGCCACGGCGCTTTGGACGAGCGAGCCGACGGGCTGCATCGTCTTCCAGGCCAGGCCGAAGTCGCCGCGGACGAAATCGCCGAGCCACATGAGGTAGCGCTGGTACCAGGGCAGATCCAGGTTCAGAAGCCTGACCCGGTTCGCGATCATCTCGTCCCGGTTGGGGGCGGGGTTCTCGCGGAGATCCGAGAGCGGATCGAGTGCGACGTCGAGGAGGCCATAGATCGCGAAGGAGAGCACCAACAAGATGCCGACTGCGAGGGCGAGCCGCCGGGCTAGGAAACGTGCCATGGATACCTCGAGTGTGACGTGGGGACGTGGAGGGGACCTACGGGGCCACACGCGTGTTGGGCCCGGTCACCGCCGGTGGGGCGTCAGGCTACCTGACGCCCCACCGTTGGGGACAACTGTGCAGTGTCGCTGAGCGCTAGGTCAGGAGACCTTCCACTCCCAGAAGTTCCAGAAGTAGTTCGGCGACAGCGGGATGGAGCTGACGTTCTGGATCTTGTTGCTGATGCCGGTCACCTCCGGGAACTGGAAGATGGTGATGCCGAAGGCATCGTCGACCAGGTGCTTCTCCACGCCCTCCAGGATCGCCTGCTGGCGAGCGCTGTCGGTCGTCACGTCGAGTTCCTTGAGCAGTTCGTCGACCTGGGCATTGCTGTACAGGCCGTAGTTGTTCTGCCCGCCGGTGATGTAGTTCGGGCCGACTTCGCCGACACCGGTGGAGCGGGACTGCCACCCGAACAGGGAGGCGTCGTAGACGTTCTGCTGCTTGAGCAGGGTGCCCCAGTCCTTGCTGCTGACGTCCTGAATCGTGAAGCCGGCCGCCTCAGCGGTCTCCTTCATCAGCTGGAACTCCTGCTGACGACGGGTGTTGTTCTGGGCGTACATGACGCGGACGGTCGGGTTGGTGACCCCGGCCTCGGCCAGGAGGGCCTTGGCCTTGTCCGTGTTGGAGCCGCCGCCGTAGGTGGCGTCCATGCCGTTGGCCGCGGTGATGGGCTCGTAGGCTTCCTTCTCGTCGGGCACCGTGGTGAACGAGTTCCGGATCGCGGCCGTCGGGTTCAGCGGCTTGATGATGTTGTCGATGATCTTCTGCCGCGGAACGGTCTGCAGGAATGCCTGCCGCACCTTGAGCGCCTTCGCGGCGTCGCCGCCGTAGGTGGCCGGGTCGAACGGGCCGCCGTTCTTGAAAACCAGATCGACGTGCTCGTAGGTGCCGCCGTTCTGGGTCAGGACGGTGAGACCGTTCATCGCCTGGAGCTGCTTGAGGATGTCGGCGGTCGCCTGCGGCTGCGTGACGAGGATCTCACCGTTCTGCAGCGCCTGCACCGAGGCCTGCGGGTCGGGCGTGATGCGGATGGTGACCTTGCCGATGCTGGGGGTGTGCGCGCCCTTGTAGTTGGCGTTCTTCTCCAGCGTGATGTACTGCTCCTCCGCGATCTCGGTGATCGTGTAGGGGCCCGTGCCGACGAGCAGTTCCTTGTCCGCGGGGGTCGACTTGAAGTTGAAGTCGTTGTTGTAGACGTTCGAGATCTTGGACAGCGCAGCGTTGTCCTTGTTCTTGAACGCGTCGATCAGAGCCTGGTTGGCCGCGGCGGCGTCGGTGGTGCCGAGCGCACGCTTGGCGACCACGTGGGCCGGGACGCCGGTGGGATCCATCGCGAGGATCTCCCAGTCGACGTACGGGGCGGAGTAGGAGAAGGTGACCGACTTGCCGTCCGCGGAGATCTCCGGGAAGTCCTTGATCAGGGCGTAGCCCGGCGAGCTGCTGTTGAAGTAGACGTCGCTGCCGGTGTTGGCACCAACGTTGCCCTCGTCGTCCTGCTCGGCGGTCGTGGTGTTGAAGTTGCCCGAGAGCGCACCCCACAGGAGAACGGCATCAGCCGCGGTGACGGGCGTGCCGTCGGACCAGGTCGCGGTGTCGGCGAAGGTGATCTTGACCTTGAGCGGATCGTCGCTGACCTTCTCGTACTTGCCGAAGGAGGAGTTCTGGGCGATCTTCAGATCCTTGTCGTAGTAACCAATGCGGTCATTCGACATGTAGATCGGGTTGGTGTTGGCGACCGCGTTGCCGTAGTCGGTGTTGTTGTTGTAGCTGTAGAACGCCTGGTTCCAGCTCACGTTGATCGACGTCGCGGCGTTGGCCGAGGACGTCGCCCCCGGCGTGGGCGGCGTGCAGGCGGTCAAGGCCAGCGCGCTGGACAGGACGATGCCTGCCGCGGCGATGAGCTTGCGGTTGCTCAATGTTCCTCCATGGAGTTGCGAGATGCCCTGCGAGGCTCTCGAAGCTGATCCATCTGTTCGCATGGCGGACAGGTGGGCGTCGTGGATGAACCGTACACACGCGTCAACCCGAACCGGCAGGGAGTCCCACAAACCGAATCCCATTCGTTACCCAAGCGTGATGAATCCCCAAGTCGGGAACTGAAAAGTGATCAGCGGCGGGTCACGACGACCGAGTCGAGAAGGAGGTCGTTGAGGCCTCGCCGATCCGATCCGATGACCACTGCGGGCAGCACGATCGACACCATCGCTGCACGCGCGAGCGCGCGCCACCACCCCAGCGGAGATCCGTCCACTCGGGTCACCCCGACGCCGGTGATGAGCTGGCCGAAGCTGCTGCCGGTGAAAGCCGTGAGGAGGGCCTTCTCGACGAAGAACACCGCCAGGATCATCCATGACTGCCAGGTGTTGGCCTCAAACACGCCGCCGCCGAAGGCACCAACGGCCACCGCCATGCTGGCCCCCCAGTCGATGACCAGGGCGCTGACGCGGGCCCGCCAGGTGGCGAGCGATCCTCGCCCGGACGCGGGCAGCCCCAGGCTGCTCCCGGGGTACTCGGTCGTCTCGGTCACGGCCAGCAGCCTATAGGGGGCTGTAACACCGTCGAAACACGGACGACATTGACCGGTGATCCACCGTCACTAGCGTTCATGGCAGAAAGCTACCTACTCATCTTCGGAGGACCCATGTTCCAAGGCGCCGACGAGCTCCTCGCCTACATCGAGGAGAACGACATCGAGACGGTCGATGTCCGCTTCTGTGACCTTCCTGGCGTGATGCAGCACTTCACCATTCCGGCGGAGTTCCTCACCCGCGACATCATCGAGGACGGCCTGAGCTTCGACGGCAGCTCCATCCGCGGCTTCCAGAAGATCCACGAATCGGACATGGCGTTGCTGCCGGACCTGAGCTCCGCTTACGCCGACCCGTTCCGCAAGAGCAAGACGCTCAACATGAACTGGTTCGTGCATGACCCGATCACGAAGGAGGCCTACAGCCGCGACCCGCGCAACATCGCGCGTAAGGCTGAAGAGTACCTGAAGTCGACCGGGATCGGCGACACGGCATTCATGGGTCCCGAGGCCGAGTTCTACGTCTTCGACTCGGTGCGCTTCGAGACCAAGCAGAACGCGGGCTACTACTTCATCGAGTCCGACGCCGGCGCCTGGGCCTCCGGCGACGAGACGGACATCGACGGCCACGCCAACCGCGGCTACAAGGTCAAGTACAAGGGTGGCTACTTCCCGGTCGCGCCGGTTGACCACTTCGGCGATCTGCGCGACGACATGGTCCGCAACCTGCAGGGTGTCGGCCTGACCATCGAGCGCGCCCACCACGAGGTCGGCACCGCCGGTCAGAGCGAGATCGCGACCAAGTTCGACACGCTGCTGGCCGCCGCCGACAACGTCATGAAGTACAAGTACGTCGTCAAGAACACCGCCTGGGAAGCCGGTAAGACTGCGACCTTCATGCCGAAGCCGATCTTCGGCGACAACGGTTCGGGCATGCACGTTCACCAGTCCATCTGGAAGGACGGCGTCCCGCTGTTCGCCGACGAGGCCGGTTACGCGGGCCTCTCCGACCTGGCCCGCTGGTACATCGGCGGCATCCTGCACCACGCGCCGTCGCTGCTCGCGTTCACCAACCCGACCGCGAACTCCTACCACCGCCTGGTGCCCGGCTTCGAGGCCCCCGTCAACCTGGTCTACAGCCAGCGCAACCGTTCGGCCTGCATCCGGATCCCGCTGACCGGGCCCTCCCCCAAGGCCAAGCGGATGGAGTTCCGCTGCCCCGACCCGTCGGCCAACCCGTACCTCGCGTTCGCCGCGATGCTGCTGGCCGGCCTGGACGGCATCCAGAACAAGATCGAGCCGCCGGCCCCGATCGACAAGGACCTCTACGAGTTGCCTCCCGAGGAGCACGACGAGATCGCCCAGGTGCCGTCCTCCCTCGGCGACGCCCTGGCTGCGCTCGAGGCCGATCACGAGTACCTGCTCGCGGGTGACGTCTTCACCGCCGATCTCATCGAGACCTGGATCGACATGAAGCGCGAGGACATCACCGCCCTGCGGCTGCGTCCGCACCCGCACGAGTTCGAGATGTACTTCGACCTCTGAGTCACCCGGGGCCCTGGCCCGCACGCAGGAGGCCCGCTCGATCTGATCGAGCGGGCCTCCTCGCACGTCCGGCGCCCCGCGTACGGATCGGGTCCGCCCGCCCGGAGAGGCCGGGTAGCTCGGCCCACGCCGTCCTGGTCCGCTCTAGGTGTGGCCGCCTAGCGCGTCACGCCGTCGGGATCGGAGGGCGGACGCTCCCCCGGTTCGGAGCCGGTGGCCTCGGGACGCTGCGTCGCCGCGTACTGCGACCAGGAACCGGGGTAGAGGCGCGCACGCCCCAGGCCGGCGTATTCGAGGGCGAGCAGGTCGTGGCAGGCCGTGACGCCCGACCCGCAGTAGACGACCACCCCGGCGGCATCGGTGAGACCGGCCTCCAGGAAGCGTTCGCGCAAGCCGGCAGGCGGCAAGAAGCGCTGATCTGCGTCCAGGTTGCCGCCGAACGGCAGGCTGATGGCACCGGGAATGTGTCCGGCACGTGCGTCGACCGGCTCGGTCTCCCCGCGATAGCGGGCCCCGGCGCGCGCGTCCACGACGCGGTAGGCGGTGGCGGCGTCGTCGATGGTGGCCAGCGTCGCCGCGTCCCAGGGACGCGCGTTGAACGTTGCCGCCGGGCGGAGGGTCTCCCCCGTCTCCACAACACCGTCCCAGCCAGCAATACCCCCGTCCAGCAGTGCCGCCTCGACGCCGATGTTGCGCAGCAGCCACACGAGGCGTCCTGCCGAGGAACCCCCGGCGTCGTCATAGGCGATGACGACGTCCGTCTCACCGATGCCCAGCTCTGCCATCGCCGCCGCAAAGGCCTCCGGCTCCGGCAGGGGGTGCCTCCCCGCCTCCGTGGAGGGCGGGCCCGCGAGCGCCGTGTTGAGGTCGACGAAGACGGCGCCGGGCAGGTGCCCGCTCAGCCAGGCGCTCCGTCCCGAACGTCCGTCGAGATACCAGCGCACATCCGCGAACACGGCTCCCACAAGGGAGCGTGCCTGGGCGGGCGTGACGACGGGTGAGATCATGGGGCCTCCTTCGACTGACGACGAGATCGATCCTCTCACGCGGCCCGCTGACTAGGCTGACGGCATGACGACGCTCCCGCTCAGCCGCGTGCCCGACCCGTGTGACGCCCCCGCACTCCGCTGGGGCATCCTTGCCCCGGGCGGGATCGCCTCAGCCTTCGCGTCCGCGCTCGCCGCGCACACCACGCAGCGGATCGTCGCCGTCGGATCCCGCTCCGCCGCCCGGGCACAAACCTTCGCCCGCGAGCACGGCATCGGCGTCGCGCATGCCTCCTACGAGGCCCTGCTCGATGATCCGAACGTGGAGGCGGTCTACGTGGCGTCCCCGCACAGCAGGCACGCCGAACAGGCGCTGGCCGCGATCTCCGCCGGGAAGCACGTGCTGGTGGAGAAGTCCTTCACCCAGGACGCCCGCCAGGCCGCCGCGGTGATCGACGCCGCCCGGGCCGCCGGCATCACGCTCATGGAAGCGATGTGGACGCGGTTCCTGCCCCACGTGGACGTGCTGCGCCAGTTGCTTGCCGACGGGGCCCTGGGCGAGATCGAGACCGTGAGCGCCGACCACGGCCAGAGATTCACCCCTGACCCGGCGCATCGGCTGTTCGACCCGGCCGCTGCGGGCGGCGCCCTCCTGGACCTGGGCGTGTACCCGGTGTCGTTCGCGAGCATGGTGCTCGGTACCCCCGGCAGGATCACGGCGCGCGGCACGCTGACCGACACCGGCGTGGACCGGCAGATCTCCGCGGTCTTCGATCAGTTCCCGGGCTCGACGGCCCACGCCCTCGTGACGACCACGCTTGCGGCACAGACCCCGACGACGGCGGCGATCTCCGGCCCCAAGGCCCACGTGGACCTGCCGAGCAGGTTCTACACCCCGGTTCCGCTACGGTTCGTCCCCCGAACTGGGGAGCCGGTCACCTCGCCCGCACCCGTCATCACCGGCTCAGGCGGGCTGGCCTACGAGGCGGCTCACTTTGCCCGGCTCGTGGCCGAGGGGCGTGTGGAGTCTCCCGCCCTCCCCTGGGCCGAAACCCTGGCCATCATGCAGACGATGGACCAGATGCGAGCCCAGGTGGGAGCGCGATTCCCCGGCGAAGACTAGATGGGCAGCTTGCGGAAGATCGGACCCGGGATGTGCTTGAGCACCATCATCACGAGCTGGAACAGCGGGGGCGCCCAGATGAGCGTCTTGCCATCGCGCGCCGCGTTGACGGCGAGCTTGGCGACGTCCTCCTTGTTGACCGTCAGCGGCGCCTCCTTCACCCCGGCCGACATCCGGGTGCGCACCTGTCCGGGGCGGATGACGAGCACCTTCACCCCGGCGGGTTCCAGCGCCTGACCGAGGTTGCGGTAGAACCCGTCCAAGCCCGCCTTGGTGGAGCCGTAAACGAAGTTCGAGCGGCGCACGACCTCACCGGCCGCCGAACTCATCGCGATGATCTGGCCGTAGCCCTGCTGCGCCATGCGCTGCCCGAGCAGGACGCCGACGCTCACCGCACCGGTGTAGTTCACCTGCGCGATCTCGACGGCCTTGGCCTGGTCCTGCCACAGCTCCTCGGCGTCGCCGAGAAGACCGAACGCGACGATCGCCACGTCCACGTCGCCACCCTCCCAGGCGGAGCCGAGCACCTCGGCGTGGGTGGTGAACGCGGTGGCATCGAAGTCCACCCAGCGGACGCCGGACGCGCCTGCGGCCTCCATCAGCTCCACCGAGGACGTCGCTCGCGGGTCGTCGGCGCGGCCAGCCAAGACGACCTCAGCGGGCGCATGGGACAGGTACTCGGTGGCGATGGCCAGACCGATCTCCGAGCTGCCGCCCAGGACCAGGATCTTGCCGGGGTTGCCGGTGGCGTCGATCATCAGATGAGCTCCAATCGTCGGGCCATGTCGGAGACAAAGACCCCTGTCGGGTCGATGCGGCGGCGGGTGGCGATCCACTCGTCGACGCGGGGATACATGGCGTGGAAGGTCTCCGCGGAGGTGCGGGAATCCTTCGAGGTGTAGAGGCGTCCGCCGAACTCCTGGATGCGGGCGTCCAGCCGGGTCAGGAAGTCCGACAGCCCGGCCTTGATCGGGAAGTCGACGCACACGTTCCAGCCGGGCATCGGGTAGGACAGCGGGGCGCGGTTCCCCTCGCCGAACAGCTTGAACACGTTGAGGAACGAGTAGTTGCCGGACGCCTGGATCTCGCCGATGAGCTGCTTGAACTCGGCGACGGCCTCCGGCGGGACCACGAACTGATATTGCAGAAAGCCACGGCTGCCGTAGGCCCGGTTCCACTCGCCGAACATGTCGAGAGGGTGATAGAAGCCGGTGAGGCTTTGGATCTTGTTGGTGTAGTCGCCGGACTTGAGGTACCAGGCCTCCCCGAGCAGGCCGAACGTCAGCTTGTTCGCCAGGCCGTTGGGGAACACGTCGGGCAGGGTGAGGAACGTCTTCCCGGTGAACTCCAGCGGACGCTGAGCGAGTTGCGGGGCGAACTCCTGCAACTGGGCCAGCGTCGCGAGGCTGCCCCGGCTGATCGCCGCGCGTCCCAGCTTCGGCGGGGCGCTGATCGCGTCGAACCAGGCCGAGGAGTAGTCGTAGCGGGACTCCGAGCCGTCGGAATGGACCGCGATGGTCTCGTCCAGGGTGTGGGTGACGACGCCGTCGGCCAGGAAGTAGGCCGTCTCGGTGCGCGTCATCGAGAGCGTGGCCCGCAGGATGATGCCGGTCAGGCCGATGCCGCCGATCGTCGCCCAGAAGATCGAGGCGTCCGGATCGTCAGGGCTGCCGTCGGGGCGCAGCGTGAGGACCCGGCCGTCGGCGACCAGCAGGTCCATGGCCAGCACGTGGTCGCCGAAGCTGCCCGCCGAGTGGTGGTTCTTGCCGTGGACGTCGTTGCCGATGGCACCGCCGACCGTCACCTGGCGGGTGCCCGGCAGCACCGAGACCCACAAGCCGTACGGCAGCGCCGCCTTCATGAGCGCGTCCAGGCTGACGCCCGCGTCGACGGTGACGGTGGCCGTCTCGGGATCGATCACGTGGATCGTGTTGAGCCCCGTCATGTCGACGACGGTGCCACCGCCGTTTTGCGCGACATCACCGTAGCTGCGGCCAAGACCGCGGGCGAGGATGCCGCGGCCTCGGCCGTCGGCGCGTTCGTCGGCGGCGCGGGCGACCGCACGGGCGATCTGATCGACGTCGGGAGGGGTCAGCACCTCGGCGGTGCTTGCAGCGGTGCGTCCCCAGCCGGTGAGCCGGGTCGGGACGGTCGGGGTCTGGGTCGTGGTCATCGAGGCGAGTCTAACGACGCGGCCCGGCCTCGGCAGGCGATCCAGGCGCAGCACGACCGCAGTCGTAGTCCCGGCCCCGCCCGTGGGCCCCGAGGGGCACCCGGATCAGGTCAGCCCCCAGAACACCCGGTCCATGACGGCGCGCGCCTGCCGCGCCCGCCGCGTCCAGTCGTCGAGGAAGAACGAGGCCTCCCCCTTCGCATAGCCCAGCAACTCCGCGACGGCGGCCCGCTCCCGGGCGTCGGTCGGCACCGTGTCAGTGGCGCGCCCCCGCAGCAGCATCGTCGCGTTGCGGATGCGCGTGGCCATCTCCCAGGACTCGCGCAGCGCGTCCGCATCGTCCGACGCCAGCAGCCCGGCGGCCACGGCGGCGTCCAGGGCCGGGAGCGTCCCGGTGGTGCGAAGCCCGGGGACGGCGTGCGCGTGCTGCAATTGCAGCAGTTGCACCGTCCACTCGACGTCCGACAGGCCACCGGGCCCCAGCTTCACGTGCCGACGCGGGTCGGTCCCCCGCGGTACTCGCTCGGACTCCATCCGGGCCTTGAGCTTGCGGATGTCGCCCACCTGCCGAGTATCCAGTCCCTCCACCGGGTAACGGAGCCCCGCGATGCCCTCCAGCAGGGCGGCTGAGACCCCGGGATCGCCCGCCCCGTGGGCGGCGCGGACCAGCGCCTGCGCCTCCCAGGTGGCCGCCCATTTGGCGTAGTAGGCCAGGTAGGACGCCATGCTGCGCACCATCGGCCCGCCCTTGCCCTCGGGGCGCAGGTCGAGGTCCAGTTCGACGGCCGGGTCGGGGCCGGGACGCCGCAGCAGATCGCGCAGCCGGGTCACGATCCGGGTCGCCTTGACGATGGCCTCAGCGTCACCCGGGTCGCCCACCACCACGAGCGCGTCAGCATCCGAGCCGAAGTTCAGCTCACACCCGCCCCACCGGCCCAGGGCCACGATCGCCAGCGGAGGCGGCTCCTCCACGACGCGGGTGGCCACCTCGAGCGCCACGTCGACGGTCGCGGTCATGACGTCGCTGAGCGCCTCGCCGATGCCCCGCACGTCAGCGCGTCCCAGCAGTTCAGCCGCGGCGACCCGCAGCAGTTCGCGGCGCCGCACCGCGCGCACCGCCTCGACGGCGTCCCCGGGATCGGCGTGCCGCCGGGCCACGGCACGCATCTCAGCGCGGATCTCCTCGAGGGGACGTCGCTCCCCCGCATGCTCGCCGAGCAGCTGGACCGTCTGCGGGTCACGCATGAGCAGATCGACGGCATACCTGCTGGAGGCCAGCACCGTCGCCAGGTTCTCCGCCAGCGCACCCTCGTCGCGCAGCGCCCGCAGGTACCACGCCGAGGTGCCCAGCGCCTCCGACACCTGCCGGAAGGCGAGCAGGCCGTGGTCGGGGTTCGGCCCGGCGGCGAACCAGCCCAGCATCGCGGGCAGGAGCTGCCGTTGGATCTCGGTACGCCGGCGCACGCCGGTCGAGAGCGCCTCGATGTGACGCAGTGCCGCCGCGGTGTCGTTGAAGCCCAGCGCCCGCAGCCGCGTCTGTGCCTCCTCCGAGGTCAGCCGCACCTGCTCGGACGGGATCCGCGCCACCGCCTCCAGCACCGGGGAGTAGAAGATCCGCTGTTGCAGCCGCTGCACCTTGCGGGTGGACGCCCGCCAGGCCTCCACCAGCGCCTCCGGGCCGTCGAACTGCACACTGCGCGCCAGCCGCCGCAGGCTCTGCTCGTCCGTGGGCATCAGGTGCGTGCGGCGCAGGTGATACACCTGGATCCGGTGCTCCA
>NZ_DAIOIA010000021.1:0-33681 GCF_036744435.1 Propioniciclava sp.
TCAAGCACCCAGTCCACGAGAAGCGCCGTGAGACCCCAGATGAACTGGTCGCCGCACACGAAGGCGGGGCTCAGGAACCCCGTCGGGTGGCTCGCGGTGACGCGGACCGCCTCGGAAGCGAGGTCGGAGATCCGGTAGCAGTGCACCGCGCCCGTCTCGGCCGGGTTGACCGGTTCGAGCGGCGCGCCGCCCTCCCACACGCCCAGCACCGTCGTCACGTCGAACCGCGAGGCAGGCACCCACAGCGGCGGCAGTTCGCCGAGCAGCAGCCAGGCCCAGGCGACCGCGAAGACCACCTCGGTCAGGCCTACGAAGCTGGCCACCGTCGAACCCAGCGAGCGGGCGGCCACGAAGCCGAGCAGGTAGGCCAGGGCGGCGGCGACCAGGCCCAGCTCTACCAGGGGCAGCCACCACGGCCAGGTGCCGCCGAAGGCGACCACGTCGGCCGTCGAGGCAGTCAGCGGCATCAGGCCCACCAGCCCGGCGACCGTGAGGGCCACCGCGCCGACGCCAAGCCCCGCGGACACGAACGCCACCGGCGGGATGCCGGGGGTTTCGGCGGAGGTGATGAAGTACACCGCCATCCCGAAGGCGGCCAGGCACGCCCACGCCAGGCCGCGCGGATCCACGCCTGCCAGATCGCCCGGGTTGAGCACCACGGCCAGCCCGGCGATCGCGACGAGCATCCCCAGCAGCGTCAGCGTGGCCGGACGCCGACGCGTGCGCGCCCAGCCCCACAGCACCACCCAGATCACGCCGAGGTACTCCACCAGCAACGCGATCCCGATGTCGATGTAGCGGATCGCGTTGAAGTAGGCCACCTGCACCATCGCCCCGCCGAACAGGCCATACAGCACGATCGGACGCCAACGCTCCTGCAGCAGCCCCCAGCGGCCCCGCAGGGCGACGGCGGCGGGCACCGCGAGGATCAGCGCGGCGACGCCCAGCCGCACGATCACTGCGGCGGCCGGTGACCAGCCCGAAGCCAGCAGCGGCTTGGCGAACGTCCCCGACGTCGCGAACGCCGCGGCGGACAGCAGCGCCAGGCCGAGCCCGCCCCAGGTCCCCACTCCTGCAGGGGACGCGAGCGCGGCCGGGGATGCGGTCGACCTCACGCGTTCATGCCGCGGGCGGCGACGTCCCAGCGGCCGACCAGGCGACCCTGCGACAACACGGTGAACTCATCGACCAGGTTGACGGCGTTGCACGCGTGATTGGGCACCACCCGGACGGTCGACCCCAACGGCGGCAGCGGCTCCCCGTCGAGATCGGCCACCGCGTGATGCTCGGAGAGAAGGACGATGCGGGCCTGCGGGTGGTCCAGGAGCCGGCCGAACCCGGACGCCCAGGCCGCCTTGTCAGCGCCCAGCACCTTGGAGCCCGCATCCAACACGAGACGCCCGCCCGCGTGGCTGACGACGGTCGCATGGCACGTCAGCGCGATCTGCTCCGGGACGCAGGCGCCGAGTTCCCACTGCTGGGCGTCGTTGAACACGTACACGCCCGGCCGCGTCTCGGTGAGCCCCTCCCCGGTCGCGGCCAGACTCGGGGTCGACCCCCCGCTGATGATCCGCGGCACGATCCCGGCAGCAGTCATCGCCGCGGACGCCACCCGCAACGCGGACGCCTCCTGCGCGGCGGCGCCGATCCGGGCTTCCGGGCCGTAGCTGTGCCCCGGGAACGTGAACACACCGGCCACCACGAGCCCGGCGTCAGCCGCCTGCGCGGCCAGTTCCCCCGCCTCATCGGGCAGGACGCCAGAGCGGTGATGACCCGAGTCGACCTCGACGATCCCCTCCACGCCCACCCCGGCCAGCCTGCGGGCGGCCTCGAGGGAGTCGAACCCGACCCGGACCGTCCCCTCGGCCGCCAGCCGCCGCAGCCGGGACGCGCGCTCGGCGTCCAACCACACCGGGTAGGCGATGAAGACGTCATCGAATCCGGCCTGGGCGAAGACCTCGGCCTCCCCGATGGTCGCCACCGTGATCCCGGACGCGCCCGCCTCGGACTGCCGGTGACCGATTTCTGGGCTCTTGTGGGTCTTCACATGCGGCCGCAACGCCAGCCCACGCTCGGCAGCCCAGTCGGCGACCCGCTCGATGTTCGCATCAAGCACGGGCAGATCAAGGGCGAGGAACGGCGTCGCGGGCAGCGGGCGAGACATGTCGGCAACCTACCTCAGCGCGGACGCCTCCCCCGCCCCTCGTCAGCGGTTGGCGCGCTTCTGGCGAGCGCGGACCTCGATGTTGATCGGGGTGCCGACGAACCCGAACTCCTCGCGCAGCCGTCGCTCCACGAACCGGGTGTACTGCGGATCCAGGCCGCCGGTGGTGAACAGCGCGAACGTGGGCGGGCAGTTGTGAGCCTGCGTGCCGAACAGGATGCGTGGCTGCTTGCCACCGCGGACCGGGTGCGGATGGGACGCGGCGACACGCCCCAAGAAGCTGTTGAGCTGCCCGGTGGAGATCCGCGTCTCCCAGCCCTCCAGCGCGGCGTCGATGGCCTTGCGGAGCTTGTCGACGTTACGGCCGGTCAACGCGGAGATGTTGACGTGGGGGGCCCAAGCGAACGCCTGGACGTCGCGCTCGACCTCCCGTTCCAGGTAGCGACGGCGCTCCTCGTCGGTGAGGTCCCACTTGTTGTAGGCCACCACCAGCGCCTTGCCCGCCTCCTCGACCATGGTCAGCAGCTTCAGGTCTTGGTCGGCGATCGTCTCGGACGCGTCGATGACGACAATGCACACCTGCGCCCGCTCGATGGCCTGCTGGGTGCGCAGGGACGCGTAGTACTCGTGCCCGGAGGCCTCCTTGACGCGCCGCCGGATGCCCGCCGTGTCGATGAACCGGTAGACGGCCCCGTCGAGTTCGACCAGCTCATCGACCGGGTCGACGGTGGTGCCCGCGAGATCGTTGACGACCGCCCGCTGGCGTCCGGTGAGCTTGTTCAGCAGGGAACTCTTGCCGACGTTGGGCTTGCCGATGATGGCGACCCGGGTCGGGCCGCCGACCTCTTCGAACTGCTCTAGCGGAGCCTCCGGGAGCGCCTGCAAGATCGCGTCCAACAGGTCGCCGGAACCGCGGCCGTGCAGCGCGGAGACCGCGTACGGCTCCCCCAGCCCCAGGTTCCACATGGCGGCCGCCTCGGATTCCAGCCGGGCGTCGTCGACCTTGTTGGCGGCCAGCACGACCGGCTTGCCGCTGCGGCGCAGCACCTTGACGACGGCCTCGTCCTCATCGGTCGTACCGACGGTGGCGTCCACGACGAACAGCACGGCATCCGCGGCCCCGATCGCAAGTTCGGCCTGATCGGCGATCTGGGCGGCCATGCCCTTGGCGTCGCTGATCCAACCGCCGGTGTCGACGACGACGAAGTCGCGGCCGTTCCAGGTGGCGTCGTAGCTGACGCGGTCCCGGGTCACGCCGGGCATGTCCTGGACGACGGCCTCCCGGCGGCCCAGGATGCGGTTGACGAGTTGGGACTTGCCGACGTTGGGGCGTCCGACTACGGCGAGAACGGGCTTGGCGGTCACGAGATCTCCTTCGCGAGGGCGACGACGGTGGAGACGACCTCGTCGAGGCTGAGTTGGGTGGTGTCGAGCAGGTGGACCCCGTCGGCGGCATGGGTGAAGTCGACCAGGGCGGAGTCATCGGCGTCACGGCGCAGCACCTGGTCGCGGAGCTGCGCCTCGCTGACCCGATCGCCCAGTTCGTCGCCGCGTCGCTCCAGCCGGGCCCGTGGGGCGGCGGTGAGCAGAATGCGCAGCGGCGCGTCGGGGTAGATGACGGTGGTGACGTCGCGTCCTTCGGCGACGCAGCCACGGGGATCCCGGTCCATCAGAACCCGCTGGCGCCGCACCAGATCGGCACGGCACTCCGGCACGGTGGAGACGGCGGAGACGTGCTGGGAAACCCGAGGTTCGCGGATCTCGTCGGTCACATCGCGGCCGTTGACGCGGACCCAGCGCTCATCGGGGTCGAGCGACAGATCGATGGTCGCGCCCGTCGTAGCGGCGATGACGCCGGGGACATCGGCCGGATCCACCCCGGCATCCAGGAACGCCACCGCGACCGCCCGGTACATGGCACCGGTGTCGAGGTAGGACAGTCCCAGTTCGCGTGCCACTGCCCGGGCCGTCGAGGACTTGCCGGACCCACTGGGTCCGTCAATGGCGATCACGAGGCGTCGGGGCACCCGCTCATCCTAGTGGAGGCGAGGCGGGAGCCCGTCCGCGACCCGATACACCCCCTAGGAGCGCACCGTCCAGCCGTGGTCGGTCATCGCGGTGGCCAGCACCGCGGACGCAGCCGGTTCGACGTGGACCCCCAGCATGCCGACCGGACGCCCCGGGTCGTGCTCGATCGTGATGTCTTCGACGTTGACGCCGGCGGCCTCGATGTCGGCGAACAGCCGGGCCAGCGCGCCGGGGGCGTCGGGGATCTCGATGACGACCTCGACCCACGCGCTCGGGGCGCTGCCATGCTTGCCAGGCAGCGCCTGCGTGCCACGCCGCCCCCGCGCCAGGAAGGCCTCGACGGCGTCCGGGTCATCGAGGACAGTGATGAGCTTGCCCAGGTCTTCGTGCAGTTCCTCCAACTCGATCCGCAGCGCCCCGCTGTTGGCGGCGATGATCTGACGCCACAGCTTCGGATCCCCGCCCGCGATCCGGGTGACGTCACGCAGCCCCTGGCCCGCAAGCTGCAGATGCTCGGCCGGGACGTCGAGCAAGCCCCCCGCCACCAGCGCACTCATGAGCTGAGGAATGTGACTGACCTGCCCGACCGCCTCGTCGTGGTGTTGGGCGGCCATGGTGACCAGCCGGGCACCGCACAGTTCGGCGAGCCGGCGCACCACCAGCACCGACTGCGCCGCCGAGGTGTCGTGCGGGGTGATCACCCAGGTGCGATCCACGAACAGATCCGGCGACGCGGTCAGTGGCCCGTCCTTCTGGGATCCCGCCATCGGGTGGGAGCCGCAGTAGCGCGACAGGTCGACTCCCGTGGCGCGCAGCTGCCCCAGGACGACCCCCTTGACGGACCCGACGTCGGTCACGGTCGCGTTCGGGTAGGTGCCCAGCGCATCGGCGATCACCGTCGCCAAGGATGCGGGCGGCACCGCCACCACCACGAGCTGATAGGCGGACGGATCCAAGACGGAGAGGGTCCCGGCACCCCGGGACGCGGCGACCACCGCGTGGCTGTAGCGAGCATCGGACAGATGCACCTCGACGCCGGCACGGGTCATGGCCTGAGCCATGGAAGCACCCACGAGGCCCGTCCCGATCACGAGGGCGGGGCTCAACGAAACTTGGATCACTGGCCATACTCTAGCCAGCCACTCGCACGGAGCCGCGTCGCGACCAGGAAGCCGTGCCCACCCCTAGGCTATGTCGGGTGACCTCGCCGAAGCGGCGCCCGACGCTGTCCCCCGACATGTCCGGTGCCGAACTGCGCCGCTGGTACTGGTTGCGCAACGAACTGGTGGACTTCGCCCGCACCCTCGGAGTCACGACGACCGGCACCAAGACGCTGCTGACCCAGCGACTCGCCCACGCCCTGGACGGCGTTCCCTCCACCGAACCCGCCCGCACACGCCAGCGCAGGACCGCGGCGCTCAGCGGCTCCCTCACGGCACAGACCGTGATCCCCTCCGGTCAGCGCTGCAGCCAGCCGGTGCGGGCTTGGTTCACCGATCAGGTCGGACCCGGATTCCGGTTCGACGCGCCGATGCGGGAGTTCTTTGCGCGCAGCGACGGCTCCACCACTCTCGGCGATGCGCTGGAGCACTACCGCTCCACACGCGAACCCACCGAACGCTCCATCGATCCCCAGTTCGAGTACAACCGCTTCACTCGGGCTTGGTACTCCCAGCATCCAGGCGGCTCGCGCGACGCGCTGCTCGTCGCCTGGGCGCGCTACCGCGACCGGCCCGTCGACGAGCGCGGCCGCGCCTGACGCATGACGGGGGTGCCGGTCCCGCAGGTTCCGGCCCGGTCGGGCCCGGGGGCTAGGCTCGCTGCGACGCTCCGCCCGCTCGTAGGAGGCCCCGGTGAACCGCTCACTCGCGATCGTGCTCGACCTCGCCCTCGTGGTGCTCTTCGCCGCCCTCGGACGGGCCAGCCACGCGGAGGTCCTCGATCTGGGCGGCATCAGCCGCACCGCCCTCCCGTTCGTGGCGGGCACGCTGATCGCCTGGATCGCGTTGATCCTGCGCAAAGCGTCCGGCTCAACGGTGAGGTCGGGAGCGTTCGTGTGGGCGATCACCGTGATCGGCGGCATGGTGTTCAGGATGTTGCTGGGCGACGGGACGGCGGTGGCCTTCATCGTCGTAGCAGCGGTCACGCTGGCGTTGTTCCTGATCGGGTGGCGGCTCGTGGCCTGGATCGTCGGCCGTCGTCGCGATCAGGGACGCTGAGCACGGCGACGGCGCGCCGCCCACGGTCACCGAGGGTGACCGAACGTCACAAGGCTGCGGCGTCCACCAGGTGCTCGGTGGCTTCGTGGTCGGTCTCCTGATGCACGATGTGGAGCTGGATGCGAGGATCCAACGAGGAACCGCCCAGCTCGACCACCCGCTCCCCGACGTGCCACTCATACCACGGGAACCCCGCGCCTGCGCGGCGGGTCGCCGGGCCCAGGCGTCGGGTCAGTTCCTGAACCAGGGTCTCCAGCGCGACCATGGTGCCTTCCTCGCCCCACAGGTACCAGCCCACTCCCCGCAGATCGGCGTCGGCGCGTTCCCCCTCGCGGGACCAGCAGATCTCCGCATCGCCCCAACCGAGGATGCCCCCGCCCCATTGGGTCCACGAGCCGATCGCCCTCGTCGGGGCCATCCCCAACTCCTCGAACCATGCGCGTCGCTGGGCCTCCCCGTGGGGCCAGGTTTGGGTCGCCACACGCACCGTGAGGTCGATGATCTGCTCAGGGTCGGGTCTCACAAACTCGAAAACTACCCCGTCGCCGGGCCCCGCAACAGTCCCCAGGCGAGGGACCACTACATGAACCTGACGAGGGGTTTCGGCCTCACGCCCCGAATGCGACGCAACATGCCAAGCTGAGATCATGTTCGTCGCGACGTACGGTTCGCCGACGGCGCCCGCCGTGATTCTGCTCCATGGAGCCGGCGTCGCGGGATGGATGTGGGCGCCGGTGATCACCCGCCTCGCCGCCACGCGCCGGGTCCTGGTCCCCGACCTTCCCGGCCACGGTGCGAGCGCCGCGGAGCCGTTCGACGGCGTGGCGGCCACGGTGTCGGCGCTGGCCGATCTGCTGGGCGACGGGGCTGCTGTCGCCGGGTTCTCCTGGGGCGGGCAGCTGGCTTTGCATCTGGCGTCCGAGCATCCGGCGTCGGTGCGCTCGGTGAGCGTCATCAGTTCCCTGGCACGTCCCCTGCCTGCCGCCCCCGTGCTCGATCCGATGGTCAAGGCCACCTTGCCGCTCGCCCGTCACCGTTGGTTCGCACGGCTCCAGGCGACGAGCATGGGCGTCCCCGCCGCCATGATGGACGACTACATCGACACCTCGGTGCACGTCGACCCGGACGCCCTCGCCGCGATCCTCGCCGCGAACAACCGCTTCGTCCTGCCCCGCGGTTGGGCGGACTATCGCGGACGCGTGCTGGTGGCCTACGGCAGCTGTGAGCCCCGCAGCGTGCGGGGCTCAGCCACCGCCCTCCACGTCAGCGCGGCGCAATCACGCCTGGTCGAGGTCATCGGCGCCCATCACGACATTCCGTTCCGGGTCCCCGACTGGCTGGCCGACGCGCTTCAGTCCTCGGTCTGAAGAGCCTGCACCCACGACGGACGCGGGCCGTGATAATCCGCACCGTAGGCGCCCGGCGCGGGACGTCGCCGCTTCCTCGGCGCCACCGCACCGGGCGCGAGCCGCCGTACGAACAACAAGAAACCGGTGTGGCCGCTGGTGGAGTGACCAGGCCGGATCGCCAATCCCTCCGCATGCCAATCGCGGGCCGTGTACTCGCGCATGACGGGCTCGGTGAAGCCGCCGTGCGTCCGCAACGTGTCGGCGGTCCGGCCCAACTGCGTGGTCGTGGCGACATAGCAGCACAGGACGCCACCGGGCACCAGACGCTCGGCGACGGCCTCCACGCAGTCCCATGGGGCGAGCATGTCGAGGATGACGCGATCGACCTCCTCGGGTCCGATCACCTCAGCCAAGTCCCCCAGCCGCACCTGCCAGCCCTCGGGCTCCTCGCCATGGAAGGCCCGCACGTTGCGCCGGGCCACCTCGGCGAACTCGGGCCGGCGTTCGTAGCTGAACAACCGGCCGGTGGGGCCGATCGCCCGCAGCAGCGCGATCGACAGGGCCCCTGAGCCGACCCCCGCCTCCAGGACACGAGCACCGGGGAAGATGTCGGCCTGCATGAGGATCTGGGCGGCGTCCTTGGGATAGATGACGGCGGCCTCGCGCGGCATCGACACCATGATGTCGTGCATCAGCGGGCGGAACACCAGGAACTGGTCGCCGCCCACCGAGGTGGCGACCGCCCCCTCCGGGCCCCCGATCAGGTCATCGTGCCGGATGCCGCCCTTGGTGGTGTGGAACATGCCGCCCGCACGGAGCACCACCGAATGACGGCGTCCCTTGGCGTCGCTGAAGGTCACCCGTTCGCCCTCACGCAGCGGCCCGGTCGAGGTGGAAGGAGAATCGGTCACGCGCGCAGGCTCCAGAGTCCGAGTTGCCAGGCAGGCCCGAACGGCTGCCCCTGAAGGGTGACGCCGGGGCCGAGCAGCATGGTCTCGGCGGCCAGCGACTGCGGCAAGACGGTGAGGTCCGCCGCGGCTTGTTGTTGGATCTCGGCGAGCAGCGCCTCACGGGTGGCGGCGTCCGAGGTAGAGCGGGCGTTGCGGACCAGGTCGTCCACTTTGGCTTGGGACCCGGGAAGCGTGTCGTCCACGTAGGGCTGCAGCCAGCCGAACGCAGTGTTCACCCAGGCGGGCCGGTCGGAGAGGATCAGGTCGGCATCCGTGCTGTCGGGCTGCAGGAGCACCGACACTCCCGCGCTCTCCTCCAGCCGGTCGCGCAGCAGGCCCGCCAGATCTCGCTGCCCGGGGGCGGTGGACGTGAACCCCAACGTGAGCCGCAGGCGCTGCGCGCCGATGTCGGGAATCTGCGCCTCGCCCCCGGCCGGGAACGACGCAACCGAACCGGTGACCTGCGGCGGGATGATGGACGCGGCGCTGCGATCGGCCTGCAGGGCCGCGGCGACAGCGGCCCGGACTTCCTGGTTGTCCCGGTACGGCGAGGACGGGTTGAACAGGACGCGCTGCAGCCTGACCTGCGGCAGCGGGACGCGGCTGAAGCCCGAACGGGTCACGCCGCCCCCCTCGTTCATCTCCGCAGACAGCCGTTCCATGGCTGCGGCGCTGAGACTACGCCACACCACGTCGGTCGCCCCGGCGATGACGTCCTGCTCGGCGGCCGCGCTGTCGGCCGCGAAGGACAGCTTGATCTCGTCGATCGAACCGGTGAGCGCCCCCTTGTAGTCCTCGAACCGCTCGAAGACCAGATGATCGGCTGCGGTCGTCACCAACGCGTAGGGACCCGATCCGACAGCCTGGGCATCGTTGGGGCGGATCGCGTCGGGATCATAAATCTCCTCGTCCACGATGCTCGCGGCCGGCGTAGCGAGCGCGTAACCGAACTGGGTATCGGCGTACTTCAGCTCGAACCGGACCGTCTGGTCGTCGACGACCTCGACCCGTTCCAGGCTGTCGAAGAGCTGAATCGAACTGCTGGGCACGTTGAGCCGATAGGCCCGCTCGATGCTGAACTTCACGTCGGAGGCGGTCAGCGGATGCCCGTTGTGGAAGGTGAGGCCCACCGGCAGCTGGCACTCGTAGCTGGTCGCGGACGTGTACAGGCAGTCGGTGGCCAGGTCCGGCTTCAGGTCTGCTTCCTCCGGGTGGACCACCATCAGCCGACTGAACGTGTTCAGGGCGACGATGGCGTCGGCGGAGGTGGTCGCGGCGGCCGGATCATAGGTGGCCGGGACCTCGGTGGTGGTCACCGTGAACGGCCGCTCCGTGGACGGCGTGGGGGTGGGCGTCGGCGGCTCGACGGGTGCCGCCGTGCAGCCCACCAAGGCGAGCGCAAGCGCCGACGCCGTCGCCGCCATCGCCCTACGCATCGCGCAACTCCCGCCACAATGCGGCCGCCGCAGCCCACGTCAGCCCCTCCAGCGTGGGGACCAGTGCCCGTCGCGGTCCAGGCTGGATGGCTTGCTCGAACGGGACGCCCAACGTGGGCATGCCCGCATTCTGCGACGAGAGCGTGCCCGGGAACGAGTCCTCGATCACCAGGCAGTCCAGCGGGGCGACCCCGAGTTCGGCGGCCGCCCGCAGGTACGGCTCGGGATCCGGCTTGCCGTGGGTCACCTGGTCACCCCCGACGATGACCGCAAACGACCCGGCGGGCAAGGTGTCGACCACCTGGCGCAGCACCGAGGTGAACGACATGGACACCAGCGCGCAGGGGACACCCGCGTCGCGGGCCTCCGCCAGCAGGGCGGCCGCGCCGGGCCGCAAGGCGACACCGGCGTGGATCATGTCCTCCAGCGCGTAGTCGTTGAGGACTCCCGCGTACTGCGCTGCGTCCAGATCCTCGCGACCGGCGATCCGCAGGAGGGCACGCGCGCTATCGGTCAGCGCAAGTCCTACCAGTTCGCGGGCGGCCTCGGGACTGATGGACGGCCCTCCGAGTTCGGCCACCAGGCGCGACTCGGCGGCGTGCCAGGAAGGCTCGGAGTCGACCAGCGTGCCGTCGAAGTCCCACAGCAGGGCCGCGGGCGCCGCGCCCGCCTCGCCGTCTCCGGGGCGAGCCGGTGCGGCGGCGTGTGCGTCAGCGGGCATTGAAGTACTTGGCCTCCGGGTGATGGACGATCAGCGCGTCGGTGGACTGCTCGGGGTG
This sequence comes from Propioniciclava sp., assembly GCF_036744435.1. Taxonomy (NCBI): domain Bacteria; kingdom Bacillati; phylum Actinomycetota; class Actinomycetes; order Propionibacteriales; family Propionibacteriaceae; genus Propioniciclava; species Propioniciclava sp. The sequence continues at coordinate 10,926 of NZ_DAIOIA010000021.1, forward strand.
CAACTGCAACTCCTCGCTGAGCATGACCCCGATCCGCTCAGGTTCGAGCAGAGCCACCAGCTTGGCACGATCTCCCAGATCGGGGCAGGCCGGATACCCGAAGCTGTAGCGGGAGCCCCGGTAGGCCTGATCGCGAATCATGGCGTCCACGTCGGCGTCGCCTCCCAGCCGCAGGTCCTCCCGGACGCGGGCGTGCCACATCTCAGCCAGCGCCTCGGTGAGCTGCACCGACAGCCCGTGCAGTTCCAGGTAGTCGCGGTACGCGTCGCCCCCGAACAGGACCGCCGTCTCCTCGGCGACACGCGCCCCCATCGTAACGAGCTGGAAGGCGATGACGTCGGGGCCGAGCTCGGCGGCTTCCTCCTTGTCGCGGAAGAAGTCGGCCAGGCACAGGCGGCGATCGCGGGTCTGCCGGGGGAACGTGAAGCGGTGCAGTTCACGGCCCGGATCGGTCGGGTCACCGACGACGAGCGTGTTGCCTTCGGAGTGTGCAGGCCAGTAGCCGTACGTGACGGCGAACTCGGCCAGCCCGTCGGTGGCGATCCGATCCAGCCACGAACGCAGCCGCGGGATGCCCTCGCTCTCCACGAGATCTTCGTAGCTCGCTCCCCCGCGGGTGCCCCGCAGACCCCATTGGCCCATGAACGTGGCTCGGTGATCCAGCCAGCCGGCGACCTCAGCGAGCTGGATGCCCTTGACGATCCTGCTTCCCCAGAACGGGGGCGTGGGCACGTCGACGCGGCGGGCGACGTCGGAGCGCGTGGTGTCGAACAGCGCGGCCTCGTCGTCCTCGGTGCGCGTCTTGGCCTTGACCCGGCGTTCGCGCGGGGCGGGCAGCGCCTCCGCGTCGCCGTGCTTGACCGCCATGACGGCGTCCATGAGAGAGAGTCCTTCGAAGGCGTCGCGGGCGTAGCGCACCTCGCCGTCGAACATGCCGTTGAGATCCTGTTCGACGTACGCGCGCGTGAGCGCGGCTCCCCCCAGCAGGACGGGCGTGTGGATCAGCCCGCGCTTGTTGAGCTCGGCCAGGTTGTCCCGCATCACCACCGTGGACTTCACCAGCAGCCCGGACATGCCGATGGCGTCGGCGTTGTGCGCGACGGCCGCCTCGATGATGCTGCCCACCGGCTGCTTGATGCCCAGGTTCACCACGGTGTACCCGTTGTTGGTCAAGATGATGTCGACGAGGTTCTTGCCGATGTCGTGGACGTCGCCCTTCACGGTCGCCAGCACGATCGTGCCCTTGCCGACGTCGCCGTCGGCCTTCTCCATGTGCGGTTCGAGGTGAGCCACGGATTTCTTCATCACCTCGGCGGAGGCGAGGACGAACGGCAACTGCATCTGACCAGAACCAAACAGCTCACCGACGGTCTTCATGCCCGCCAGGAGATCGTCGTTGACGATGCCGAGGGCCGGTTTGAGCGCGAGGGCCTCGTTCAGGTCGTCGGTGAGGCCCTTGTCGTCGGCGTCCACGATGCGGCGCTGCAGCCGCTCCCCGAGTGGCAACGCGGCGAGCTCGGCGGCCCGCGCCTCCTTGGTGCTGGTGGTGGTGACGCCCTCGAACAGTTCCAGGAACGTCGCGAGCGGGTCGTACTCCTCGGCGCGACGGTCATAGACCAGATCGAGGGCGACCTTGCGCTGCTCCTCGGGGATGCGCGCCATCGGCACGATCTTGGACGGGTGCACGATCGCGGAACTGAGGCCCGCTTCGGCGCACTCGTGCAGGAACACCGAGTTGAGCACCATGCGCGCCGCGGGGTTGAGCCCGAAGCTGACGTTGGAGACGCCGAGGGTCGTCTGCACCAGCGGGTGGGCGGTGGTGATGGTGCGGATCGCCTCGATGGTCTCGATGGCGTCGCGGCGGGTCTCCTCCTGCCCGGTGCCGATGGGGAAGGTGAGGCAGTCGACGATGATGTCGGACTCCTTCATCCCCCACGTCCCGGTCAGTTCAGTGATGAGTCGCTCGGCGACCGCGACCTTCCAGGCCGCCGTGCGGGCCTGCCCCTCCTCATCGATGGTGAGGGCGACCACGGCCGCACCGTGCTCCTTGACCAACGGCATGATGCGCTGGAACCGGGAGTCGGGGCCATCCCCGTCCTCGAAGTTCACCGAGTTGATGACGCAGCGCCCCGCGAACGCCTCCAAGCCGGCCTGGATGACGGGCGGCTCGGTCGAGTCCAGCACCACCGGCAACGTGACGGCCGTGTTGATGCGGGAGGCGAGTTCGTGCATGTCGGCCACGCCGTCGCGCCCCACGTAGTCGACGCACAGGTCGAGGAGGTGGGCGCCTTCCCGGGACTGGGCCTTGGCGATGTCGAGGCACGCCTCCCAGTCCTGGGCGAGCATGGCCTCACGGAACGCCTTGGAACCGTTGGCATTCGTGCGTTCGGCGATGCTCAGGTAGGAGGTGTCCTGACGCAGCGGCGTCTCGGAGTACAGGCTCGACACGGTGGCGCCGCCCGAACCGGTGATCGGCACGTCGCGGGCAGGTACCTCGCGCCCGCGGACGGCCTGCGCCAACTGCCGGATGTGCTCGGGTGTCGTGCCGCAGCATCCGCCGACGACGGCGAGGCCGAACTCCGACACGTAGCCGGACAGCGCTTGCGTGAACCCCTCGGGGCCCAGCGGGTAGCGGGCACCTTCGGAGGTGAGCTCCGGCAGCCCGGCGTTCGGCATGCAGCCCACGCCGATGCGGGCGTAGCGGCTCAGGTGGCGCAGGTGCTCGCTCATCTCCGCGGGGCCGGTCGAGCAGTTCAGGCCGAGCACGTCGATGCCGAGGGGTTCCAGGGCTGCCAGCGCGGCGCCGATCTCGGAGCCCAGCAGCATGGCGCCGTTGGTTTCGATGGAGACGTTGACGAGCACGGGCACATCGCGTCCCTGAGACGCCATGGCGCGGCGCGCTCCCTGCACGGCGGCCTTGACCTGCAGCAGGTCTTGGCAGGTTTCGATCTGCACGGCGTCGATGCCGCCCGCCAGCATGGCCCCGACCTGCGTCGCGTAGGCGTCGCGCAGTTTCGTGAAGGGAATGTGGCCCAGGCTCGGCAGCTTGGTGCCCGGCCCCACGGACCCCAGCACCCAGCGCGGCCGCTCAGGAGTGGTTGCGGCGTCGGCGGCGCGGCGGGCGATCTGAGCACCCGCCAAGGCGAGTTCGGCGATCCGCTCGGGGATGTCGTACTCCCCCAGCGCGGACAGGTTCGCGCCGAACGTGTTCGTCTCCACGGCGTCCGCGCCCGCCTCGAAGTAGGCGGCGTGGATCGCCTCGACCACGTCGGGACGGGTCACGTTCAGGATCTCGTTACAGCCCTCCAGGCCCGCGAAGTCGTCCAGGCCGAGGTCGAACCCCTGCAGCATCGTCCCCATGCCGCCGTCGGTGACGATGACGCGGTGATTCAGGGCGGAACGCAGGTCGGGATTCACCCCGCAAGGATAGGCGATGCCCGCGAAACCGCTTGCCGTTGACCGCCTCCCGGCCGTCCCGGGTGCGATCAGCCTTCGCGGCGGCGCAAGTACCGTTCGAACTGCTGGGCGATCTCCTCGCCGGTTGCCTCGGCGGTGTCGTAACGAGACTCCAGTTCGCGGACGTAGTCCGTGATGTCGTCGTCGTCGGCGACCAGTTCGTCCACGCGCTGCTCCCAGACCGCGGCCGCGTCGCTCAGGTCCCCCGGATCGATGCTCTCGCCCAGGAACTCCTCCAGCCGACTCAGCAGGGCCAGCGTCGCCTTCGGGTTGGGCGGGTCGGAGACATAGTGCGGAACCGAGGCCCACAGCGAGGTGACGTTGAAGCCGGCATCGGCGCAGGCGGCGGCCAGGACGCCGACGATGCCCGTCGGGCCGGTGTAGTCGGTGCCGTCCTCCGAGACCGGGACGGCGCGGCTGTGCGGCGCGTCGGCCAGCATGGCGCCCATCGCGATGATGCGCTCAGGCTGGATGGAACGAAACGCCGAGACCAGCGCGGCGCAGAACGCCCGCCAACGGAAGCTCGGCTCAGGCCCGTTGACCAGCACCACATCACGCTCGGCCAGGTGTGCGACGAGGACCTCCGTGGTGGCCCACTGGACGGTGCGTTCCCCATTGCCTTCGCGTACCAGGACCGGCCGGTTCTCGATCAGGTCGTAGTAGTCGTCGGCGTCCAGGGCGAACGCATAATCGGTGTCGCACACCTCGCTGAGGTGATCGATGACGCCCGTGGCGGCGTCGCCCGCGTCGTTCCACCCGCTGAATGTGAACACGACGACCGGACGCCGAAGATCGGTGAGCCGGACAGAAACCATGCCCGCGAGTCTAGCCAGCCGTCCGGCCGCCCTAAGCGTCACCACCGAGCCGTTCAGAACGCGCGCGGGACGCGGGCGCCCAGCTTGTTGTCCCACACGTCGGCCGGCGCCTGCTCCCCCCGGAGCGTCTCCACCAGCCCGGTGACCGCCGCCATGATCCGATCGGTCGCGACCCGCAGCACGTCCGGTTCGTCGCGGCGATCGTAGAGGTCCGACAGGTCCACCGCGGGGCCGCTCACCACCGCGATCGTGCGCTTGGGCCGCAGCCGCGGGAACCGAAGCTTGCGCCCTGGCATGATCTCGTGCGTTCCCCAGTGCGCCACCGGGATCACCGGAACCTGGGTCGCCAACGCCATCCGGGCGACCCCCGTGCGTCCCCGCTGCGGCCACAGGTCGGGATCGTGCGTCCGGCCCCCCTCGGGATAGATCGCCACCACCTCGCCCGCGGCCAGGGCCGCCAAGGCGGGGACGAGGGCGTCCTTGGCGCGGTCGGTTCCCCGTTCGACCGGGATCTGCCGGCACAGCCGGGCGAGCCTCCCCAGCCCGGGGATGCGCCACAGTTCGGCCTTGCCCATGTAACGGGGCCAGCGCCCCGACCAGATCAGGTACCGGCCCACGACGGGCACATCGAGGTAGCTGACATGGTTCGACACGACGAGCGCGCCCCCGGTGACGGGCAGCGAGGAGGCGTCGTCCCACTCCTCGTTCGAGATCGCGCGCAGCATCGCCCCGACGAACCGGGCGAGCCGCCGGTAGGCCGCTGCTTCACCGGGCGGCGTCGGCGTCCGCAGCGGCTCCGCGCTGCGACCGGGTCGGGTCAGTGACGACACGGGGTCCCCGGCCGATCGCGGAGGCCACGCACCACCGCGTCCGGGTCCTCGCCCCGGAACACCGCAGACCCGGCCACGAACACGTCGGCCCCCGCGTCCAGGCATTGGTCGATGGTGGACTCCGACACGCCACCGTCGACCTGGATCCAGATGTCGGCGCCGGAGCGCTGCACGATGTCGCGCGTCCGGCGGATCTTCGGCAACATGCTCGTCAGGAAGCTCTGCCCCCCAAAGCCTGGGTCCACCGTCATGATGAGCACCATGTCGAACTCCGTGATGATGTCGGCCAGCGGTTCGATCGGCGTCTGCGGACGCAAGCCAACCGACGCCTTCGCGCCGAGCGCCCGGATCGCGCGCGCGGTGCGGACCGGCGCGGCGGACGCCTCCAGGTGGAAGGTGACCGACTCACAACCGATCTCCGCATAGGCGGGGGCGTGACGGTCGGCGTCGGTGATCATCAGGTGCGCGTCGAGGAACGTGCCCGGGTGGTTGGCCCGGATGCTCTCCACGACGGGCAGCCCGATCGTGAGGTTCGGGACGAAATGGTTGTCCATCACGTCAAGGTGGACGGCGTCGGCGCTGGGGATCCGGCGGATCTCCTCATCGAGGCTCGCCAGGTTGGCGTTCAGGATGCTCGGGTGGATGCGGTGTGGCACCCGGCCGACTCTACCGGCGTCCGCGTCCTGCCTGGTCGTTCACCCGAAGCAACGCGCAGAACATGGCGTCGGTTCCGTGACGATGCGGCCACAGTTGCACGAAGTCGCCGCGCGCCGCGTCCGGCACCCCGAGCACCGCAGGAGCATTCACGACGGTGACGTCGTCGCGTCCGCTCAGCACGGCGTCGACGACCTCGGTGGTCTCCCGCGGGTGGGGGGAACAGGTGACGTAGGCGACCACTCCTCCCGGGCAGGCGCTGTCCAGCGCCGACGCCAGCAAGGAGCGCTGCAACGGGACCAGTGCCGTGAGGTCGGCCGGGCTGCGCCGCCAGCGCGCCTCGGGGCGCCTCCGCAGGGCGCCCAACCCGGTGCAGGGCACATCGGCCATCACGCGGGCGAAGAACCCGGCAGGCCAGGCCGGCCGGGTGCCGTCCGCCGCGATGACCACCGGCGCGTGCTCGCCCGTGTAGGCGCCCAGAGCACCGGCGACCAATGCGGCGCGATGCGGCTGTCGCTCGGAGGCCAGCAGGCGGGTGCGTTCGCCGATCGCCAGGCCTGCGAGCAAGGCGGCCTTGCCGCCCGGACCTGCACACAGGTCCAGCCAGGGACCCGCCGGGGCGGGGACGTGGGCGAGTGCGGCGACCATCAACTGGCTTCCCTCGTCCTGGACCCCGGCGCGTCCTTCGGCGACGGCCGCGACCTCGGCAGGGTTACCCGCCCTGCGCGCCCCCCAGGGGGAGAAGGGCGTCGGTTCCCCGCCGAGTTCGTCGCGGCCGGCCAGACCGGGACGCACCACCAGCGTGGTCAGCGGCGCCTCGTTGTTGGCGGCCAGCGCGGTCTCGGCCTCGTCGCCGAGCAGGTCCCGATACGCCTGCGCGATCCAGCGCGGATGATGCGTGCGCAACGCGAGGGCGTCCAGGTCGTCGCGGCCCTGCGCCAGCGCGGCAACCCACGCGTCCAGGTCGCGGGCGGCGACCTTGCGCAACACCGCGTTGGTGAGCCCGGCGACCTTCTCCCCCACCTCGGCGGCCGCGAGGTCGACGGTGGCGCCGACGGCGGCGTGCAGCGGGACCCGCATGGACAGCAGTTGGTGTGCCCCGAGCCGGAGCACCTCGGCGAGCGCCGGGTCGAGCTGGTCCCTGCCCGAGGCGGCCGCCACGATGGCGTCATACGTGCCCGCCAGACGGCTCGTTCCGGCCACCAGTTCGGTGACGAAGGCGGCGTCGCGGGCCTCCAGGTGGGCTCCGGCGAGGGCCCGAGCGAGCTCCAGGTTGGCGTAGGCCCCGTCAACCTGGACGGCCCGCAGGACGCGGAAGGCGATCCGGCGGGGGCGGTCAGGGCGGCGACGGCGCAGGGTGCGGTTCGGCATCACACGAGCCGTGCGGTCGCCGTGCGCAGGCCTCGACCCCAGTCGGGGGCGGCCATCGCCCTCTTACCCGTCGCCTGGACGGTCAGGAGCTCCAGCGCCCCCTCACCGGTGCCGACGAAGACGTGGTGCTTGTCCACGCGCAGATCGCCGGGGGTCAGACCCTCGTCGGCAGCCGGGCGTGCGAGCAGGACCTTGAGCCGCTCCCCCTCCACAGTGGTCCAGGCCACCGGTGCGGGGTTGGCGCCGCGGATCAGCCGGTCGAGGGTGACCGCCGGGGCGGTCCAGTCCAGGCGTACGTCGGCCGAGTCGACCTTGGGTGCGAGCGTGACCCCCTCCTCCGGCTGGGGGACGGGTGTGGTCTGCGCGAGCCGGTCGAGGGTGCGGGTGAGCAGCCCGGCCCCCGTGGACGCCAGCGCTGTCAGCACGTCCCCCGACGTCTCGATGCCGGCCAGCGGAAGCCGGACCTGATCGAAGACCGGGCCAGCGTCGAGTTCGCGCACGAGCCGGAAGGTGGTCGCGCCGGTTTCCGCATCCCCGGCCATGATCGCGCGCTGCACCGGCGCGGCTCCGCGCCAGCGCGGCAGCAGCGAGAAGTGCAGGTTGATCCAGCCGAACCGGGGAATGTCGAGGACTCGCTGCGGAACCAGCGCGCCGTAGGCGACGACGGGGCAGGCGTCGGGCGCCAGGTCGGTCAGCGCGGCGACGAAGTCCTCCTCGCGGGGGTGCCGCGGTGTGAGGACGGGGATCCCCGCCTCGGCGGCGAAGGCCCCGACCTCGCTGGGCACCGGGCGCTTGCTGCGGCCCCGGGGGGCGTCCGGTCGCGTCACCACCGCCACGATCTCATGCGGGGACGCGAGCAGCGCCTCCAGGGCTGGCAGGGCGACCGACGGTGTGCCGGCGAAGACGAGACGCACGGCCCCACCCTAGGCGATCACCCGACTGACTGTGGGTCGACCCGAAGCCGTACCGCCCCGGGCGCCTTGCGCGCGGAGCGCTCCGACACAAGCGCCTTCATGCCCCCGACGAGTTCCGCCCCACGTTCGGGGGGGCATCGCAGCGTCAACCGCCAGACATCGTCCTCCAGGAGGATCGGCCCGAAATGCTCGGCTCCGGCGACCGGCCGCCAGGCGGCCTCGGCGTCCTCCAGCGCCGCCCGAGGCCCCTCCAGGAGCACCAGCCGCGCGGCCGGCGGGAAGTGTGCCTGCTCACGCTCGGTGAGTTCCCGCGCGGCCGCACCCGCGGCGTCGAGCCGGACGAGGGCTTGCACCGCTCGTTCGGTGGGCTCGCCCACGATCAGCACGGTGCCGCCCAGTTCGGCCGCGCGTACGAGGGCGGACGCCTCCAGCCAGCGGCGCAGCGCCTCTTCCCCCGCACGCAGATCGGGGCGGGCGAGCAGGACGCCGGCATCCAGCAGGACGGCGGCCGCGTAGCCTGCCTCCGGCCGCGGCTCCGCCCCCGGGGTGGCAAGGATCAGCGCGGGAGCGGCGCCGACCGTCTCCACCCGGTGGCCCGACCAGGACTGCACCACGGCCGTCTGCGGGAACGCCCGACCGAGTTCCTCGGCCGTCCGGGCCACGCCCACCTGGGGGGCCCGCAGTCGCGTGTCCCCGCAGTGCGGGCATCGCCAGGGACCAGGCAGCGGCCCGCAGGACGCGCACGTCAGCGTCACGCCCTCGGGGCCGCGCTCCCCTCGCAGCGGCAGCCCGCACGTGGGACAGTCCGCGGCAGCGCGGCAGGTCTGGCACCTCAATCGGGGGGCATAGCCAGCGCGCGGCACCTGCACCAGCACCGGCCCGGACGCCAGCCCCGCACGGAGGACGGTGAACACGTCGTGGGGCAGCCGGGCACCACGGGCGTGCGGATCCCGCTCCAGGGCCCGATCAGTGTCGGTGGCCGCCCGCACGGCGGGCCCGAGCCGCCGGATGTCGCGGGCGGGCAGATCCACAGGCACGAGCCAGCCCCGGGCGGCCAGGGCCGCGACCTCGGCGGTGCGCCCGTACCCGGCCAGCAGCAGCCCTGATCCCTCGCGGGAGGCGCGCAGCGCGGCGACTTCGCGGACGTGCGGGTACGGGGCGCGCGGCTCGGCGTAGGCGTCGTTGCCTTCGTCCCACACCGCGATGAGCCCCAGGTCGGCCACTGGGGCGAAGACGGCCCCGCGCGTGCCGAGGACGCAGCGCACGTCTCCACGGGACACGGCCAGGTAGTTGCGGTACCGGGCGGCCGGGCCCAGGTCAGCGGTCAGCGTGACGAACGACCCCTCGCCGAAGCGTGCCGAGGCCTGGGCGGTGAGCACGGCCATCGCGGCGGCGTCCGGGACCATCAGGATCGCGCCCCTGCCTGCTGAGAGCGTGGCTGCGGCAGCATCCAGCAGGCCCGCCGCCCAGTCCCCCGGCGGAGCGAATACCGGGACGGGCGTCCAGGCGGCCCGGACGCCCTCGCCTGCGCCGAGCGCGGCCAGGAACCGCTCCGCTCCCGGATAGCCGAGCAGCACCTGGGCTGGCTGGGACGTGTCCGGGTCGGGACGCCGGGGTCGGCTTGCTGCCTCGGAGGTGGCATGACGCGGCGGGATCGCCAGTCGGACGACGTCGGAGAAGGTGCCTCCCCAGTGGTCGGCCACCGCCCTCACCAGCCCCGCCGTGGCCGGTGGCATCACCACTTCGGGGGAGAGCACCCGTTCCAGCGGCGCCGGTGCGGCGACATCGGTGCTGTGATCGAGTGCGAGGACGTAGCCGTCGCGCAGCTTGCCCGCGAACCGGACGCGCACGCGGACCCCGACCGCCACCGTCGCGGTCTGCGCCGGCGTGACGACGTAGTCGAAGGGGCGATCCAGGTGAGGCAGGGCGACGTCGACCGCGACGTGCGCGATCAGCGGCACGTCCGGGCTCGTCATGGCCTCGATCCTAGGAGGCCGGGCCGACAGCGACCCGGAACCCTCCTCAGCCGCGGACCGCCGCCGCGAGCGCGTCGGCGCGGTCGGTGCGCTCCCACGTCATGACCGGGAGCTCACGCCCGAAGTGGCCGTAGTTCGTGATCTGCGAATAGATGGGACGCAGCAGGTCCAGGTCGCGGATGATGGCCGCGGGACGCAGATCGAAGACGGCCAAAACGGCATCGTTGATCTGGTTCAGCGGCACCTTCTCGGTGCCGAAGCACTCGGTGTAGAAGCCCACCGGGTGAGCGCGGCCGATCGCGTAGGCCACCTGCACCTCGCACCGCTCCGCGAGCCCGGCCGCGACGACGTTCTTCGCGACCCACCGCATGGCATAGGACGCCGAGCGGTCCACCTTGGAGGGATCCTTGCCGGAGAAGGCTCCGCCGCCGTGCCGGGCCATCCCGCCGTAGGTGTCGACGATGATCTTGCGCCCGGTGACCCCGGCGTCTCCCATGGGGCCGCCGATGACGAACTTCCCCGTCGGGTTCACGAAGGTCGTGCGCCCGGCCGAGTTGATGTCGTAGCGCGCCAGCACCGGGTCGATCACCAAACCGACGATGGCGTCGCGGATGACCCCATCGTTCCAGGCCGCCTCGGTGTGCTGGGTCGAGACGACGACCGTGTCGACGCGCACCGGCCGGTCGCCGTCGTACTCGACGGTGACCTGCGTCTTGCCGTCGGGCAGGACCCAGTCCAGTTCGCCGGTGCGGCGCACCTGCGCGAGCCGCTCTGAGAGCCGGTGCGCGATGTCGATGGGCAGCGGCATGAGGGTGGGGGTGTCGGTGCAGGCGTAGCCGAACATGAGCCCCTGGTCGCCCGCGCCCTGTCGATCCAGCGCGTCACCAGTGCCGCTTTCGCGCACCTCCTCGGCCAAGTCGACGCCCTGGGCGATGTCGGGGCTCTGGTTGCCCAGCGACACCAGGACGCCGCAACTCTTGCCGTCGAAGGAGGCTCCCGCATGGTCATAGCCGATGGAGATGATGCGTTCGCGGGCGATCCCGGAGATGTCGGCGTAGGCCTCGGTGGAGACTTCCCCGGCGACGACGACGGTGCCCGTCGTCACGAGGGTCTCCACGGCGACACGGCTGTTGACGTCCTGAGCGAGCAGGGCGTCCAGCACGGCGTCGCTGACCGAGTCGGCGACCTTGTCCGGATGTCCCTCGGTCACAGACTCCGAGGTGAACAGACGGCTCACGAATCCTCCTGTGTTCGGGTAGCCACGACAGCGTCCCAGATGCGGTGGGCCACGGCGGCCTTGTCTCCGCTGGCGGTCAGCACGACACGGTCGGGGTCGATGATGGTGATGGTGTTGTCGGGTTGGCCGAACACGGCCCCGCCCGACACGTTGTTGAGGACGAGCAGGTCGCACCCCTTCCGGGCCAGCTTCGCCAGCCCGAGCGCGAGCAGATCGTCGTCATCCTTCGCGGTCTCCGCCGCGAAGCCGACGATGACCTGCCGGGGTGGTCCGCTGCGGCGCGCGGACAGGGACCCCAGCACGTCGATGGTCTCGGTGAGCTGAAGATCCAGCGTGCCGCTGCCGTCCTTCTTGATCTTCGCTGCCGACGTTTCAGCCGGGGTGAAGTCCGCGGCCGCGACGGCCATGACGAGGACGTCCGCCTCCGGTTGCAGGCGCGTCATCGCCTCCGCCAGGTCGGCGGTCGAACTGACCTGGACGACGTCGACGCCCGCGGGCAGTGGCTCGCTCAGATGCGCGGCGACCACGGTGACCTGGGCCCCGCGCAGCCGGGCAGCCCGGGCCAGGGCGACACCTTGGCGTCCGCTGCTCGCGTTGCCCAGGAATCGGACAGGGTCCAGGGGCTCGCGTGTTCCGCCCGCGCTCACCACGACGCGAAGGCCCCGCAGGTCGCGGGCCCGCGCGGCGTCCGCCGCCGCCGGGTCGGCCAGCAGTGAGGCGGCCACCGCGACGATGTCGCCGGGCTCAGGAAGTCGGCCCGGGCCGATGTCGGCCCCGGTGAGTCGACCGCTGGCCGGATCCATGACGATCGCGCCGCGCTCGCGCAAGGTGGCGACGTTCGCGACGGTGGCGGGGTGCTGCCACATCTCGGTGTGCATCGCCGGGACGAACAGCACGGGGCACCGGGCCGTCAGGAGAACGTTGGTCAGCAGATCGTCCGCTCGCCCCGCGGCGGCCCGCGCCAGCAGGTCCGCCGTCGCAGGTGCGACCACCACCAGATCGGCCTCCTGGCCGATCCGCACATGAGGAACCTGGTGGACGTCGGTGAACACGCCCGTGCTCACCGGATGGCCGGACAGCGCCGCCCAGGTGGCCGCCCCCACGAACGCGAGCGCGTTCTCCGTGGGGACGACCGTGACGTCGTGGCCGGATTCACGCAGGCGACGCACCACCTCGCACGCCTTGTAGGCGGCGATGCCGCCGGCGACGCCGAGGACGATGCGTGGCACGTCGGCGGCGCTCAGGCCAGGTCGTCGGGGGCGAACGGATCGTCGCCGAAGTCGGGATCGGCCTCAGCCTCGGCGCGCGCGGCGGCCTCAGCCTCGGGATCGATCTCGTTGCACTCCAGCACGTCCGCGGCGATCTCGCGCAGGGCGATGGTGAGGGGCTTCTCTTGAACGGTCGTCTCGACGAGCGGGCCGACGTTCTCCAGGAGGCCCTCGCCCAGCTGGCTGTAGTACGCGTTGATCTGACGCGCGCGCTTGGCGGCGAACAGGACAAGGCGGTACTTGGAGTCGACCTTGCTCAGCAGGTCGTCGATCGGAGGATTGGTGATCCCCTCAGGAACTTGGGTGCTCAACGTCCACCTTCTGTTGGGTATTGAGGTTACAAACCCAGAAAGTCTACCAGTTCGGCCACGGCTCGGCTGACATCGTCGTTCACGATGATCCGGTCGAACTCGCGTTCGGCCGCTGCCAGTTCGATCCGGGCCGTCTCCAGCCGCTGCTCGACCTGATCGGCGCTCTCCGTGCCGCGCCCCTCCAACCGCTCCACCAGCGTGTCCCAGTCCGGGGGGGCCAGGAAGACATACTGCGCCGACGGGAGCTTCTCCCGGACCTGACGCGCTCCCTGGAGGTCGATCTCCAAGATCACAGGGCGCCCCTCCCCCTGCACGGCGAAGACGGGGGCGGAGGGGGTGCCATACCGGTGCTTGCCGTGCACGATGGCCCACTCCAGCATCCCGCCCGAGGCGATCAACTGGTCGAACTCCGCCTCGGAACGGAACAGGTAGTCGACACCGTCCGCCTCGCCCGGACGCGGGGCCCGGGTCGTCGCCGACACCGAGACCCACACTTCCGGGTGGAGCTTTCGCAATTGACGCACCACGGTTCCCTTGCCCACTCCCGCAGGCCCTGAAATAACCGTGATGCTGCCACTCACTTGAATTCAGCCTTCAGGCCAGCCAACTGGTGACGCCCGAGGCCACGAATGCGACGGTTCGGGGCGATGTCCAGACGCTCCATCACGCCAGTGGCGCGCTTCTCACCGACACGCGGCAAGGACTTCAACAGATCTACTACCTTCACGTGAGCGAGCACGTCGTCGTCAGCCGCCTGATCGAGAGCCTCCGAGAGGGACAGCGCCCCGGTTCGGACCTTGGCCTTCAACTCGGCCCGCACACGGCGGGCCTGGGTGGCGGCCGCGCGAGCGGCCTGGAGTTGTTCGGTGGTCAACTGCGGAATCGACACTATTTCTCCAACGTTCGGAGGGACTCAATGCGCACCAACCGGGCGGCTGGTAGACGGAATGGTAGCAACTCAGACGGCCACATAGGACGCCACTTTTGCCCGCAGTGCTTCCGGGTCGGGGCCAGCTTGAAGAATCGCCCGCCCGACCATGGGCAACACCTTGTCGTGGGCGGGCCCGAACATTCCGCTCAGATCCTCGATCCGGCCCCCCTGCGCGCCGATTCCCGGCACCAGGATGGACGCGTTGAACCCGGACACATCACACCCGAGGGCCTGGTGCGTTCCCCCGACCACCAGCCCCACCGCGCGGGTGCGGGCACGCGAGTTCAGTTCCTGGGCCGCGTCGATGATCTCCTGGGCCACGGAGCCCTCCCGGCCCAGCGCCAGCTGCACCGAGCCTCCCTCGGGGTTCGACGTGCGAGCCAGCACGTAGACACCCCGATCGAACGCGATGGCCCGCTCGAAAGCGGGGATGAGCGAATCGAAGCCGAGATAGGGCGACACGGTGACCGCGTCTCCGGCCAGCGGCGATCCGGGCGCGAGATAGGCCTCCGCATAGGCTGCCATCGTGGAACCGATGTCGCCCCGCTTGGCGTCGACGATGCTGAGCGCCCCGGCCGCGGCGATGTCGGCGAGCACGCGCTCCAGCACGGCGATGCCGGCGGAGCCGTACACCTCGAAGAACGCGGACTGCGGCTTGAACACCGCCACGCACTCCCCTAGCGCCTCCACGACGGTGCGGCAGTAGCGTTCCAGACCGGACGCGGTGAGCGGCAGATCCCAGGCTGACAGGAGCGCGGCGTGGGGGTCGATGCCGACGCACAGGTTGCCTCGCGCCGCGGTCACCGCGGTCAATCGCTGGTGGTAGGTGCTCATCGGACCTCCTCGTTGATGGCCGCGATCAGGGCAGGCCCCGCGTAGATGAAGCCAGTGTAGAGCTGGATGAGGCTGGCCCCGGCGTCCAGGAGCGCCTGTGCGTCCGCGGGCGCCATGACGCCGCCCGACCCGATCACCGGCAGCGTGGTGTGCTCGGTCACGTACCCGACCACCTCCCGCGCTCGCGCGGTCAGAGGGGCACCGGACAGCCCGCCTTCCTCGTGCGCGAGGTGCCGATCGGGCGCGGCCAGGCCATCGCGTGCCAGCGTGGTGTTGGTCGCGATGATGCCTGCCGCGCCGCCGTCGGCGGCCGCACCGAGGACTTCGTCGAGTTGCGGCCAGGTCAGGTCGGGGGCGAGCTTCACGAAGATCGGCACGGGCGAGCCGGGAGACTGCCGCTGGGCGCGGCGCGACAGGGCACCCAGCAGATCTCCCAGGGCATCGCCGTCCTGGAGCGTGCGCAGCCCCGGCGTGTTCGGGCTGGAGACGTTCACCGCGATGTAGTCGGCATGCGGCGCCACCTGATCGAACGACGCCAGATAGTCCGGCACCGCCTCCTCCAAAGGAGTCGTCTTGGTCTTGCCCAAGGAGATGCCCAGCGGGATGCCTGCCGCGCCGTTGCCGCGCAGGATGCCGGCGACCGCCAGCCGGTTGGCCAGCGCCTGGGCACCCGCGTTGTTGAACCCCATCCGATTGACCAGGCCCGCCGATGCGGCCGCCCGGAAGACGCGGGGACGATCGTTGCCCGGTTGCGCGTGCGCGGTCACGGTGCCCAACTCCGCGAAGGCGAACCCCAGGTACTGCCAGGCCAGTGCGGCGCGTCCGTCCTTGTCCATGCCCGCCGCGAGCCCGACGCGACCGGGGAATCGGACTCCCGCCACCGTGACCGGTTGCCCCACCGAGCGGGTGAGCGCGCCCACCAGCCCCCGGGCCCCCGGCAGCGACCCGAGCAGCGCCAAGGCGGCGATCATGTCCTCGTGAATGGCCTCCGGGTCGCCGCGGTGCGCGCGGAAGAGCACCGGACGCAGCAGGCCTGCGTACCCGTCGCGCACCAGCGCGGTCATCGCGCGGACGCCTGATCGGCCTGGGCGGCGAGTTCGGCGTCCACGGCTGCGTTCCACGACTGCAGCGACCGGACGCCCACCTCTCCGGCATTCGCGCTCTCGATCCCCTGGACGGCGGCGGAGAGACCCTGCACCGTCGTGATGGAGGGAATGTCGCGCAAGATCGCCGCCGACCTGATCGACCAGCCGTCACGGCGGGGCTGACCGTCCGCACTGGCCCCCTGCGGCGTGTTGAAGATCAGATCCACATCGCCGTTCATGATCGCCGTGACCACGCTCGGCGTCCCGTCCGGCCCGTCGCCTTGGTGTGCCTTGCGCAGAACCGTCACGTCGACCCCGTTGCGGCGCAGCACCTGGGCGGTGCCCGCGGTGGCGACGATCCGGAAGCCGAGGTCGGCCAGCCGCTTCACCGGGAAGATGGCGTGGCGCTTGTCCCGGTTCGCGATGGAGACGAAGGCCGTGCCACCGGAGGGAAGCCCCCCGTAGCTGCCGGTCTGGCTCTTCGCGAAGGCCGTTCCGAAGGTGGCATCCAGACCCATCACCTCGCCGGTCGACTTCATCTCCGGCCCGAGCAACGAGTCGACGTTCTCGCCGTCGCTCGTCCGGAATCGGTTGAACGGCATCACCGCCTCCTTGACCGCGATCGGCGCCGCCTCCACGACCGTGGCGCCGTCCCCTTCAGGACGCAGCATGCCCGCCGCGCGCAGCTCCGCGATCGAAGCCCCCAGCATGAGCCGAGCGCAGGCCTTGGCGAGCTGGACGCCGGTGGCCTTCGAGACGAAGGGCACGGTGCGCGAGGCGCGCGGGTTGGCCTCCAGGACGAACAGGGTGTCGCCTTGGAGCGCGTACTGGATGTTGATCAGGCCCCGCACCCCCACCCCCGCGGCAATGGCCTCGGTGGACGTCCGGATCCGGGCGACGGCGTCCGCGCCCAACGTGATCGGGGGCAGCGTGCAGGCCGAGTCGCCCGAGTGGATCCCGGCCTCCTCGATGTGCTCCATGACCCCGCCCAAGTACAACTCGGTGCCGTCGTACAGCGCGTCGACGTCGATCTCGATCGCGTCGTCGAGGAAGCGGTCCACGAGCACCGGCTGCTGGGGCGTGATGAACGTCGCCCGCTCGATGTAGCCGGTGAGCGCGTCGTCGTCGTAGACGATTTCCATGCCGCGGCCTCCGAGCACGTAGCTCGGGCGCACCAGCACCGGGTAGCCGATCCGGTTGGCAATCGCGATGGCCTGCTGGGCCGACTGCGCCATGCCGTAGCGGGGGGCGGGAAGCCCTGCCGCGGCGAGCACGTCCCCGAAGGCCCCACGCTCCTCGGCGAGGTTGATGGCTTCAGGCGAGGTACCGACGATCGGAACGCCGTTGTCCTTGAGCGCCTGGGCGAGCTTGAGCGGGGTCTGCCCGCCCAACTGCACGATGACGCCCGCCACCGGACCGGCCTCGGCCTCGGCGTGGTAGACCTCCACGACGTCCTCCAGGGTCAGCGGCTCGAAGTACAGCCGATCGGAGGTGTCGTAGTCGGTCGAGACCGTCTCAGGATTGCAGTTGACCATGATGGTCTCGTAGCCCGCTTCTCGCAGCGTCAGGGCCGCGTGGACGCAGGAGTAGTCGAACTCGATGCCCTGGCCGATCCGGTTCGGGCCCGATCCCAGGATGAGGACGGCGGGCTTGACCCGGGGCTCCACCTCGCTCTCCTCGTCATAGGAGGAGTAGTGGTACGGGGTGCGAGCAGCGAACTCGGCAGCGCACGTGTCGACCGTCTTGTAGACCGGGCGGATGCCCAGGGCCCACCGGACGCCGCGGATGACGTCGGCGCTGGTGTGCCGCATCGAGGCGATCTGGGGATCGGACAAACCCATCCGCTTGGCGGCGCGCAGCAGGTCCGGGGTGAGGGATTCGGCCTGCGTGACCCGTCGGGCCAGGTCCAGGATCTGCACGAGCTGATCGACGAACCACGGGTCGATCCGGGTGGCATCGTGGATCTGCGCGGCCGTCGCCCCCGCACGCAGCGCCGCCATGACGACCTGCAGGCGTCCGTCGTGCGGGCGGGCGGCCCGCTCCAGCAAGACGTCGACCGGGTCCGTGACCGGTGTCGCGAAGTCGAACGGGGCCTTGGGATCCTCCAGCGAGCGGAGCGCCTTGTTGAGGGCCTCGGGGAAGTTCCGGCCGATCGCCATGGCCTCCCCCACCGACTTCATGTGGGTGGTGAGCGTGGACTCGGCCGTCGGGAACTTCTCGAACGCGAACCGGGGAACCTTGACCACCACGTAGTCCAGGGCGGGTTCGAAGGAGGCCGGGGTCTCAGCGGTGATGTCGTTGGGGATCTCATCGAGGGTGTACCCGACGGCAACCTTGGCGGCGATCTTGGCGATCGGGAAGCCGGTCGCCTTCGAGGCCAGGGCCGAGGACCGCGACACTCGCGGGTTCATCTCGATGACGATCATCCGGCCGTCGTCCGGGTTGATCGCGAACTGGATGTTGCACCCGCCCGTATCGACGCCGACCTCGCGGATGATCGCGATGGCGACGTCGCGCATCGCCTGGTACTCGCGGTCGGTCAACGTCATCGCCGGGGCGACGGTGATGGAATCGCCGGTGTGGACGCCCATCGGGTCGAGGTTCTCGATCGAGCAGACGATGACGACGTTGTCGGCCTTGTCGCGCATCACCTCCAGCTCGTACTCCTTCCAGCCGAGGATCGACTCCTCGACGAGGATCTCGCTGACCGGGGACGCCGCCAGGCCGATCGCGGCCATCTCCCGCAGCTCGTGCTCGTCGTGGGCGAACCCCGAGCCGACGCCACCCATCGTGAAGGACGGACGCAGCACCAGCGGGTAGCCGAGCTGGCCGGCGGCCGCCATCACCTCGTCCAGACTGTGGGTCAGCACCGAGCGCGCCGACTCAGGATTGGCGCCGGGGATGACCAGGGAGTCGACGATCGCCTTGAACTTCTCGCGATCCTCACCCCGCTGGATCGCGTCGAAGTTGGCGCCGATCATCTCCACGCCGTAGCGCTCCAGGACGCCCGACTCGTGCAAGGCGACCGCAGTGTTCAGCGCAGTCTGCCCACCGAGGGTGGGAAGGATCGCGTCGGGACGTTCCGCGGCGATGACCTTCTCGACCATCTCGGGGGTGATCGGCTCGACGTAGGTCGCGTCGGCGAACTCCGGGTCCGTCATGATCGTGGCCGGGTTGGAGTTCACCAGCACCACCCGGTACCCCTCTTCCCGCAGCACGCGGCAGGCCTGGGTGCCCGAGTAGTCGAACTCAGAGGCCTGTCCGATGACGATCGGTCCCGAACCGATCACCAGGATGCTGGAAATGTCGGTGCGCTTGGGCATCAGGCGTTCTCTCCCGTCGTGCGGTGGGCGTCCATGACCTCGATGAAGCGGTCGAACAGGTAGGCGGAGTCGTGCGGGCCAGCGGCGGCCTCGGGGTGGTACTGGACGGAGAAGGCGAGCACCCTCCCATCGGCGTCGGTGAGTTCGAGACCCTCCACGACGTCGTCGTTGAGGCACACGTGGCTGACGCGCGCGGCCCCCCACGGGGTCTGCGTGTCATGGTCCAGCGGGGCGTCCACCGCGAAGCCATGGTTCTGCGCGGTGATCTCCACCTTGCCGGTACGCCGGTCCTGGACAGGCTGGTTGATGCCGCGGTGGCCGTACTTCAGCTTGTAGGTGCCAAAGCCCAGCGCCCGGCCGAAGATCTGATTGCCGAAGCAGATTCCGAAGTACGGCAGGCCCGCGTCCAAGACCCCGGTCAGGAGCTCCACCGCGTCGTCGGCGGTGGCCGGATCGCCGGGGCCATTGCTGAAGAACACCCCGTCGACGTCGAGCGCGGTGAGGTCCTCCAGGCTGGTCGTTGCGGGAAGCACGTGCACCTCGATGCCGCGGCGAGCCATCAGCTCGGGAGTCATCTCCTTGATGCCCAGGTCGATCGCCGCCACCGTGTGGGTCCGCGTGCCCTGCGCGGGGACGACGACCGGCTCGGTGAGGGTGACCTCGGCGATCAGGTTGGCCCCCGCCATGGGCGGCTGCTCCAGCACCCGCTGCAGCAGGGCGTCCGGATCGAGTTCGGTGGTGGAGATCGCGGCCCGCATCGACCCGCGTTCGCGCAGGTGCCGCGTCAGCGCCCGGGTGTCGAGCTCGCAGATCCCCACGATTCCCTGGGTGCGGAGCTCCTGATCCAGGCTGCGGTTGGAACGCCAGCTGGAACGGACGCGCGACGCGTCCCGAACCACGTAGCCGGCGACCCAGATCTGCCGGGACTCGTCATCCTCGTCGTTCCAGCCGGTGTTGCCGATCTGCGGCGCCGTGGCGACGACGATCTGACGCCGGTAGGAGGGATCGGTCAGCGTCTCCTGGTAACCGGTCATGCCGGTGGAGAACACGGCCTCGCCGAACGTCTCCCCGGCGGCCCCGAAGGACGAACCACGGAAGAACCGACCGTCCTCCAATACGAGCAGCGCGGGGGTGTCGGAGTGTTCCATGGTTGCGTCCCTTCTCATCCTTGGGCCGGGTCCCCCGTCGGGTCCGGTGCCGGGTGGCTGGCGTCGCTTCCGCCGGAAGGGGAGGACGCCGATGGTGCGGATTCGCCCGCCGAGACCGGAGCGTCGTCCGCCCCGGTCTCCGCCGCCTCGTCGGCGTCGGAGGCGGGCGTGCGTCGTCGCAGCACGTCGGTGGCGCGGGCCAAGACGGCGTTGACGAACGCGGGAGAGTCATCGGTGGAGAGTTCCGCCGCCAGGTCGACCGCCTCGGCGATCGCCACCCGCTGGGGCGTGTCGGTGTGGAGCAGCTCGTAGATCGCGATGCGGGCCAGGTTACGGTCGATGCGGTTCATGCGCATCAGCGTCCATCCGTCGGCCAGGCTGTCGGCCAGCACCCCGTCGATCGCGTCGGCATGGTCGAGGTAGCCCTCGACCAGGTCAATGGTGAAGGGGCGCACCGGGGGCTCGGCGAGCGCGACCCGATCGGCCAGGGTCTCGACGGTGGACCGCTCCCGCAGCTCACTCTCGAACAAGATGTCGAGAGCGCGCTTGCGGGCCTTCGTCCGGGGAGAGTTGTCGCGATTAGCGACCCGGCCGTGAGGGGGAAGAACGGGCTCGGTCACCCGTTGATCCGGCCGAGGTAGCTACCGTCGCGGGTGTCGACCTTGACCTTGGTGCCGGCCTCGATGAACAGCGGCACCTGGATCTGCTTGCCCGTCTCCAACGTGGCGGGCTTCGTGCCGGCCGAGCTGCGATCGCCCTGGAGGCCGGGCTCGGTGTAGGTGATCTCCAGCTCGACCGAGGCCGGGAGTTCGATGTAGAGCGGGTTGTCGTCGTGGAGAGCCACCATCGCGTTCTGGTTCTCCAGCATGTAGTCGGCAGCATCCCCCACCGTCTCCGCCGGAATGTTCACCTGCTCGTAGCTGGTGGTGTCCATGAACACGAACGCGTCGCCGTCCTTGTACAGGTACTGCATCTCCCGGCGGTCCACGTGAGCGCTCTCGACCTTGACGTCGGAGTTGAACGTCTTGTCCACGACCTTGCCGCTCAGCACGTGCTTGAGCTTGCTCCGCACCACCGTGTTGCCCTTGCCGGGCTTGTGGTGCTGGAACCAGATGACCTGCCACAGCTGGCCGTCGAGGTCGAGGACCGTGCCGTTCTTGAGGTCGTTGGTCGAAATCGTGGGCATGGAGTGTCCTTCCGGCGTGACGTTTCCGACGGGCCACTCTACCGGATCAACGAGCCTTCCGGCCCCGGACGCTCCCCGATGAACCGGCGTGGCGGGTCAGCTCCGGGGGCTGCGCGGTCTCCTGCCCTCGCCGAGATCGCGCAGCAACTGATAGCGGGCCTCCGCGTGCGGGACGCTCACCTCGTCCATCGCGTCGGCGAGCGCGTCATGGCCCGCGGCGCGGACGCCGTCGATCGCACCCCGGACATCGTCGGGGGAACGGTTTTGACTCAGCTTGTCCTTGGCCTCGATGCGGGCGATCGGAACCTCGATGCCGACGATCGCACGCAGCATCTTCGCGACCGCCCCCGGGTCGACCTGGTCCAGGTCGGAGCCGTGCCGCGACGACAGTTCCCGGGACGCCCCCAGCACCCAGTCAGGATCGTCGTGAACCACCAGCGGCCCATAGGCGTGCACGGTGGCGTAGTTCCAGGTCGACACCCCCGGCTCGGCCTCCTGCGAGGCATACCAGTCAGCGTGGATGTACCCATCCGGACCCGACAGGATCGCCAGGGCGTCACCCAGATGGGGGCGCTTCCATACGGGGTTGACCCGGGCCACGTGGAAGATCAGCGATCCCCAGCCCTCCCCCGACGGGTGCGCCCGCCAGGTCAGCGGCAGCAGCGTGGCGGCCGGGCCGTCCTCATGGGCGGTGACCAGCTGCGCCGTGGTCGCCGACTGGAGCAACTCGGTGACCCGGGCCGGATTCATGGTGAAGTGCCGCGGGATATACATCAGCGGGTCAGCTCCTCATAGGTGGCACGCAGCACCGTCTCCGGCGGCGCCTCCGCGATGAACGGGGCCGCGACCGCGTCCAGCAGGACGAAACGCAACGCGTCCCCGCGTGTCTTCTTGTCCAGGCTCATGGTCGCCCGCAACTCCTCGTACGCGCCCGCATCGTAGGTGATCGGAAGACCGACGGAGCCGAGGATGCGCCGATGCCGTTCCACGAACGCGTCGTCGGCGTGGCCGAGATTGCGCGCGAGCAGCGCGGCGTAGGCCACCCCTACCGCGACCGCATACCCGTGCCGCCAGGTGAACCGCTCGCGTCGTTCGATCGCATGACCCAGGGTGTGACCGTAGTTGAGCAGCTCGCGGCCCACCTGGGTGCCGTGGCTGGTCGCCTCCCGCAGATCGCCGCTCACCACGCCGGCCTTGACGCGCATCGAGCGGGTGACGGCCTCCGCCAGCGCGTCCGAGGACGGGTCCAGCATGGCGCTGGGGTCAGCCTCGAAGATCTCCAGGGTGCGCTCGTCGGCGATGAAGCCGTGCTTGATCATCTCCGCCAGCCCGCCGCGCAGATCGTCGACGGGCAGCGTCGCAAGCAGGTCCAGGTCGGCGAGCACGGCGGCCGGTTCCCAGAAGGCGCCCACCAGGT
>NZ_DAIOIA010000022.1:0-650 GCF_036744435.1 Propioniciclava sp.
TGTTCGCCGAGCGGGGCGCCGAGATCGCCTGCGTCATCACCGAGGCCGCCCCGGCCAACATGGGCATCGTGACGCCGGCGCCGGGCTTCAACGAGGCAATCCGCGCGATCACGTCGGCGCACGGCGCGCTCATGATCCTCGACGAGGTGCTGACGGGGTTCCGCGTCGGCCCTTCGGGCTGGTGGGGCCTGGAGGCCGGGGTGGGGCAGCCGCTGTACACCCCCGATCTGATTGCCTTCGGCAAGGTCGTCGGCGGAGGCATGCCGCTGGCCGGGCTGGGCGGGCGTGCGGCGCTGATGGATCTCCTGGCCCCGGTGGGGCCGGTTTATCAGGCGGGCACGCTGTCGGGGAATCCGCTGGCCACGGCCGCGGGCATCGCCACGCTGCGGCTGGCGGACGCGGGCGTGTACGCCCACGTGGACGCCGCTTCCCTCACCGTGCAGGCCGCCCTGGCGGACGCGCTGAACGCGGCGGGCGTGCCGCACCGGATCCAGACCGCGGGCAGCCTGTTCAGCGTCTTCTTCGGTGAGGATGCCGCCGCGCACGGCGTCCGGGACTACGCCCAGGCGAAGGCCGCGGACACGTTCCGCTACCCGGCGTTCTTCCACGCCATGCTGGACGCGGGTGTCGCGCTGCCGCCGAGCGTGTTC
>NZ_DAIOIA010000022.1:690-32419 GCF_036744435.1 Propioniciclava sp.
AGGCGCTGCCCGCTGCGGCGCGCGCGGCCGCCGCGGCCCGGCCCTGACGGGCATGGATCGCCGCGAGCTGTGGGTGACGCGGCTGGCGTTGCAGCAGCTCGTCGGCGCTCCCGCCGCCGACGTCGAGGGCGCGGTGGCGGCGTCGCTGGCCGTCCAGAGCCAGGACGTCCCGCTGGCCCACGACTCCCTCGCGCAGCGCACCGGCGCCACCGCCGCCCGGGCCACGGACGCCTTGGACGCGGGCCGCATCATCCGCACCCACGTGCTGCGTCCCACCTGGCACCACGTCGCGGCCGCGGACGTCCGCTGGCTGCTGGCGCTGACCTCCCCGAAGGTGCTCTCGGGGATGCGGGCCCGCCATCGGCAGTTGGCGTTGTCCGAACCGGCCACGCTCGCCGCCGAGGTGGACGTGCTGCTGGGCGAGGTGGCGCAGGGGCCGCGCACCCGGGCCGATCTGGGGGCCGTGTTCGCCCGGCGCTGGGATCGCGCCGATCCGCTGTTTTGGCAGCGCCTGTCCCACCTCTGCATGATCGCCGAACTGGAGGCGCTGATCTGCTCGGGCCCGGTCGATCCGGCCGGGCTGAACGGCCACACCTACGCGCTCGCCGACGCCCGCCTGCCCTCGACGCCGCAGCGTTCACCTGAGGAGGCGACCACCGAGTTGGTGGCGCGCTTCTTCGCCTCACACGGACCGGTCGCACTTCGTGACCTGCAGCGGTGGACGCGGCTGAACCTGGGCGAGATCCGGGGCGCGATCGCGTCGCTGGGGCCCAGCCTCGGCAGCGTCGAGGTCAACGGCGAGACCCTGTGGTTCGGCGCGCAGGCGATGGCGGAGCGCGGCCCCGGTTCGGCCGGGTTTGCTGCGGCTCGTCGCCGCGCCGAGGGCGCCTGGCTGCTGTCCACCTTCGACGAAGCGGCGCTGACGCATGGGACTCTGCCACTGCCCCTGCTGCCTGGCTCGACCCCGAGCGCCGCGAAGTACGGCGAGTCGGGTGGCGGCCCGATGTTCTGGGATCTGCACCTAGCCGGGGCTTGGAAGCGCACGCTGGTCAAGGGGCGTTTCACCGTCCGCCTCATCGCCGCCGGCCCTCTGCCGCAGCTGGCCCGGACGGCCCTGGTCGCACAAGCCGAGGCGTTGGCTCACCGAGCCGGGTTCGCCGAGGCCGACATCGTGGTCGATGAGGTCTGAACCAACGCATTCAGTGACATATCGTCGCGCCCTACGATGAACACCATGAACACCGGCGTGATCGTACGTTCTGCTCACCATAACGATCGCGTGCGCTGGGAAGCGATGTTCGATGCTTACCGGAGCGGGGCGGGGTTGAGCGCAGATCCCGTCGTGAACGGTCGTCTGTGGAGCTGGATCTGCGACACGTCGAATCCCGTCCAGGCGCTCGTCGCCGAAAGTGCCGGTGGGCTGCTCGGGTTCGCTCACTTCCGGCGCTTCCCTCGTCCGATCATGGCCGACGAAGGCCTGTTCCTCGACGACCTCTTCACCACTCCGCACGCTCGTGGCCGTGGAGTCGCACGAGCGCTCTTGGATCAGCTCACAGGGCAGGTGCTCACTGGAGACTTGGCGACTCTCAGGTGGACAACCAAGCCCAGCAACACCGCAGCCCGACGGATCTATGAGAGCTACGGAGTCTTAGCCGACTCGCTCACCTACGACTCCGGCTCTCACGGTGCTATCAGGTCTTCTGTGTGACTGATCATCGATTATCAGGTGAACGCCGTCTGAGCCTGCTTCGACGGTGATCGCGAAGGCAGTCGACGCCAGCTTTCCACCGGGTCACCCCACGTGCTCTGCACGTGCAGGTCGGGTCCGGTAACCGGTCGATCGGCTCGAGCACCTCTCGAGGAGACGCGCCCTAGTCGAGCAACCGGGCGATGATCCGGGCGCCGGACTCGGCGCTGACGGGGGGCCCGAGGACGTGCGCCCCCAGCGTCGCCCAGTTGAGCACCGACAGGACGGCGAGCACCGTGTCGAAGTCTTCCTGGGTGGGCTCCGGGGCCGGATCGGTGACGCCGTCGCGGGCGCAGCGTCTCCGGGCCACCTGCTCCGCGAGCCCCTCGAAGGCCGCCCGGTAGGCAGCGGCGAGTTCGGCGGAGTCGTCGGGGTGCCGCAGCGCGTAGGCGAGGATCTCCAGGGCCAGCAGCATGGCCGGGTCCTCCCCCAGCCTGACGAGGTGCCCGGCCAGAGCCGGCTCGTCGATGGCTCCCGTCTCAAGCCCGGGCAGGGCGTCACAGTGGGATGTCGCGGCGACGCTGCCCAGCGCGATCGCCAGGAACAGGTCGCGCTTGGAGCCGAAGTGGGCGTACACCGCGCCCTTGGTGTACCCGGCGTCGCGGGCGATGTCGTCGACGCTGGCGCCCTCAAATCCGCGGGCGGCGAAGACGCGCGCGCCCGCCGCCAGCAGGTCCGCCCTGGTCTGGTCCGCCTTGCGCGGGCGCCGGTCGTCGCGGCGTGACACCTGCTCCGACAAGGTGGCGGAGGCTGCCGAGATGTCGGCCGCGGCCCCCCGCAGGCTGCTGGTCACCGCATCGCTGAACGCGGTGCCCGCGTCCGCTGCCTGCCGGGCTTGGCTTCCGAGGGCGTGGGCCAGCTGGCTGGCCGCCTCAGCGAGGGCCTTGCTGGCCGCGCCGAGCGACTCCCGATCCTGCTCCATGCCCTCATGATAGCCCGCACATACCGACCGGTTGATACCCCTCGGTATTGGGCGTACCGTTCGCCACATACTTATCAGTATGAAAGGTGAGAATATGGCTTCCGATGTGCTGCGCGTCACGCAGTTGAGCAAGCGCTACCGAGGACGCCGCGGCGTCCAGGCGAACGACGGCATCGATCTGGACATCGCGCCCGGGCAGGTCGTGGGACTCCTCGGACACAACGGCGCGGGCAAGACCACCCTGGTCAACCAGATCGTCGGCCTGGTGCGCCCAGACTCCGGGCGCATCGAGGTCGGCGGCGTGGACGCGGTCGCCCGCCCGGACGCCGCCCGGCGACTGGTGTCCGTCCAGGCCCAGGCCAACGTCCCCATCAGCGGGCTGAGCCCGCGCCGCGCCGTCGAACTGGTGGGCCGCATCCGCGGCGCCGATGCCGAGGCCACGCGCCGACGGACGTCGGCGCTGCTGGACGCCCTCGACCTGGATGCCTGGGCGGACACCCCCGCCGAGAAGGTCTCCGGAGGCATCGCCCGGCTGACCGCCTTCGCCATGACGGCTGTCGCCCCCGGAGCGCTCGTCGTCTTGGACGAGCCCACCAACGACGTCGACCCGGTGCGCCGCCGCCTGTTGTGGGACCAGATCCGCGGGCTGGCCGACCACGGCTGCGGAGTCCTGCTCGTCACCCACAACGTCAGCGAGGCCGAACGGGTCGTGGATCACCTGGCCGTCCTGGATCGCGGCGCGGTCGTGGCGTCCGGGACGCCCGCCTCCCTGACGGCGCGCCTGAGCGGCACCTTGACATTGGAAGCCGACCTCGCCCCGCACGCCCGCGTGCCGTGGCCGGGCGCCGCCCGCAACGTCACCGTGGAGCACCTGCGCGCCACGGCGACCGTCGAGGCCGAACGCGCCGCGGACATGGTGCGCTGGGCCCAAGGCGAGGTCACCGACGGCCGCCTGGAGCGCTACGCCCTCAAGCCGGCCTCTCTGGAGGACGTCTACGTCGCCCTCGTCGGGGAGCCGCACGCGTCCGAGGCGATGGCGGCGGTGGCGGCATGACGCTCACCACCACGACCACCCGCCCGCTGATCTCCCGGTGGGGGGAGGGAACCCGCCAGACGCTGCTGTTGGCCCAGTGGCAGCTGCGTCGCCAGGCGCAGCACCTGCCCCTGCTCGTCGCCGTCCAGGGATTCATCGCCGTCGCCACCATCCTCGGCTACGGGCTCCTCATCGGCGACCCCGACCCTGCCGCCGCCCTCTTCCTCGCCACGGGGGCCCCGACCATCACCTTGATCTCCGTGGGGCTGGTGATGACGCCGCAGATGGTCGTCCAGGGCCGCACCGAGGGCTCCCTGGACTGGATGCGCACCCTGCCGGTCCCGCGCATCGGCTTCCTGCTCAGCGACCTGATGGTGTGGACGCTGATCGCCCTGCCCGGCATGGTGTTGGGCATCGCCGCGGGGGTGTGGCGGTTCGGGATCCAGCTCTCGATCGCACCTTGGTTCGTCCCGGCGGCGCTCCTGGTGTCGCTGACCGCGGCCGCGGTCGGGTACGCGATGGCGACGCTGCTGCCCGCCGCCGTGGCCATGATCATGACGCAGGCGCTCATCTTCGTCGTCCTGCTGTTCTCGCCGGTCTCCTATCCGGCCGACCGGATGCCGGGCTGGCTGCAGGAGGCCCATCGGTGGCTACCGATCGAGCCGATGGCTCAGCTCATCCGGGCCGGGCTGGCCCAAGACACCTTCACAATGCCGGGACGCTCGCTGGCGGTGCTGGCGGTCTGGGCCTGCGTCGCGCTCACCGGAGCAGCCCTCGCACTTCGCACGCGCACGTGAGTGTTGCCCTGAGGCGTCCCGGGCGCGGCGCCTTAGGGGCCCACGGCCACCGCAAGATTGGTGCTGGGGACCCGGTCGATCCGGCGCGATGACCGATAGAGTGGCGGCACCACCGCCCCGTGACCATCCCCCCTAAGGAGTTGTCTACGTGACCACGTTCCTCGTCCTCGGCGGAGCGGGCATCGTGCTGGTGGTGCTTTCCCTCCTCCTCGGCGACGTGTTGGAAGGTGTCCTGCACCTGGACGCCCTCGACAACGATCTGTTCTCCGTCTCCACCCTCGCCGCGTTCATCGGCTCGCTCGGGTTCGGCGGAGCCATCGGCTTGGCGCTCAGCGGCAGCCTCCCGATCGCCCTCGCGACCGGGCTGGTGGTCGGGCTGGTGGCCGCCTTCGGCGCACTGCGGCTCACGCGCGCGCTGCGGCGTGACGACGCCACCAGTTTCTCCGCCGACTCGCTGATCGGCCATACCGCGACCGTCATCACGGCGATCCCGTCCAACGGCTATGGCGAGGTCCGGCTCAGCGTCGGCGGCCACGTGCGCAAGTACGCCGCCCGCTGCGCCCGCCCGGTGGACGCCGGGGAGACCGTCTGGGTCTCGGCCGTGGTGTCTCCCACCGCCATCGCGGTCACCCCCCTCGAGCGCGACGATCCCGCATTGCCCCCGCCCTCTGCTTGAGACAACCCCCTGAAAGGAACTCCATGCCCTTCCCTCCACTCGTCACCGGCATCCTCGGCCTGATCGTTCTGGTCGTTGTCGTCGGCCTGCTGATCGCGGGCCGCTACAAGGTCGCCAAGCCCAACGAGGCCTTCATCCTCACCGGCCGCAAAGGCAAGGAGGTGCGCAACCCGGAGACCGGCCTGGTCTCCACCGACCTGTCGGGTCAGAAGGTGGTGATGGGCGGCGGCATCTTCGTCGTGCCCTTCATCCAGCGGCTCCACGTGCTCGACCTGAGCTCGCGCCGCATCATGGTCACGATCCGCAACGCGGTGTCCGGTCAGGGCATCAAGCTGAACGTCGACGGAGTCGCCATCGTCAAGGTCGGCGGTAACGAGGACTCGATCCGCGCGGCCGCGCAGCGATTCCTCTCCCAGCAGGACGAGATCGAGACCTTCACCCAGGAGACGCTGGCGGGCTCGCTGCGCTCCATCGTCGGCTCGCTGACGGTCGAGCAGATCATCCGTGACCGCGCAGCGTTCGCCCAGCGGGTCACCGACGAGTCGGAGGCATCCCTGACGGGCCAGGGCCTGGTGCTGGACACCTTCCAGATCCAGGACATCACCGACGACGGCACCTACCTCTCCGACCTCGGGCGTCCCGAGTCGGCCAAGGTGGGACGCCTGGCGGCCGTCGCGGAGGCGGAGGCCCGCCGGGAGGCCGAGCAGGCGCAGATCGCCGCCGAACAGGAGATCGCGATCTCGCAGCGGGCGCTGGTCCTGAAGCAGGCCGAGATCCAGTCCGAGACGGACGCGGCGCGCGCCCAGGCTGCGGCCTCCGGCCCACTGGCCCAGGCCGACCGGGACCAGGCCATCTTGCAGGAGCAGGAGAAGGTGGCCGTCGCTCAGGCAGCCTTGAAGGAGCGTCAGCTCGACACCGAGGTGCGCCGCCCGGCCGACGCCGAGCGCTACCGCGTCGAGACGGCGGCCGAAGCCCAGCGGAACGCGGCGATCTTCGAGGCCGACGCCGAGAAGGCCGCCTCCATCGCCAACGCTGAGGCGGAAGCGGAGAAGGCGCGCCTGACCGGTGTGGGCGAGAAGTCCCGCCGGTCGGCCCTGGCCGAGGCCGAGGCTGTCGAGGGCGCGAAGCGAGGCGAGGCCGAGAAGGCTCGTCGTATCGCGGAGGCCGAGGCCGTGCGCGCCGAAGGTGAGGCCAAGGCCGCAGCCGTTCTGGCGGTCGGTCAGGCGGAGGCTGAGGCGATGAACAAGCGTGCGGAGGCGTTCAAGAACTACAACGACGCCGCCGTGCTGCAGATGCTCGTCGAGATCCTGCCGGAGATGGCCGGGAAGATCGCGGCACCGCTGGGCAGCATCGACAAGCTGACGGTGGTCTCCACCGACGGCGCCAGCCAGCTTCCCAAGCAGGTCACCGACACGCTCACGCAGACGCTGCAGATGGTGTCCGACACCACCGGCTTCGACCTGCAGGCTCTGATCAATCGGGTCGGCCACAAGAGCGACCTGCCCACGACGACCGTTTCCGGAACCGTCGAGTAGCACTCCGTTTCACCCTGCCTACGACGCCGACCCGAGCCCCGTGCCCGGGTCGGCGTCGCCGCGTACACTCCCAGGCATCCATCGCCGTCGTGAGGATCCCCCATGAGCCCGAGCAGCAACTACCACAGGCGCCTCAAGGAGGCCGCCTCGCAGGTCAAGAAGCTGCGGGGCTGGGCCGGGAGCGACGCGAGCGTCGGTGAGGCGCTGGTGGACGCCCTCAACGAGCTCACCGCCTTGCGGCTGCTCGGCCATGCCTACGCCGAGTCGGCCGCCGACGCCCAGGACGCCCTGACCCGGGCCAACGCGTTGGTCGCCGAGCACGGCGCCGTCGGCCCGTTCACCCCCGTCGATGACGCGGTGCGGTTCGTCACGGCGACCGCCGCGCTCGCGCGCGTCCAGGCCGGGCTCGGGCAGCCTGGGGCCGGAGCGGCGACGGCGGCGGCCGCGCAGGCCTGGGCCGGCCTGCTGCCGCACGTCGACCTGGCCCCCTACCTGACGGCTCGCACCGCCTCCTGGCTGCTGCAGGTCCGCGCCAGCGGAGCGCTCGCCGCCCGGGATCTGGGCCCCGCCAATGCCTTCGCCGACGCGGCGGTGCTGCGGGTCCGGGAGGGCGAGTTGTCCGGCGTCGACGCCCCGGCGCGGGTGGACGCCCTTCTCGTGGCCGCAGCCACGCGCACCGCGGCGGGGCTCCTTCAGGACGCGGCGGCCTTCGCCGCCGAGGCGCAGGCCGTCGCCCAGGCGTCCTTGGACGACGCCGACGGCTCTTCTTCGTCGGCTCGTCCGCACACCGACGGCCGACTCGGCGCCCTGGCCGCCGCTGGCGGGGCTCGTGCGGACGCTGAGCTTGCCCAAGGGAGGTGGCAACAGGCGGCGTCGACCCGGCAGGGGCTGGTGTCCGCGCTCGGGCACCGGGCCGTGTCGGTGAGGGAGCGGGCCGTGACCGAGCAGACCCGTGCCGACCTCGCGCGTGACCTGGCCGACGGCGGGGACGCCGACGCCGCCCTGACCGCCGCCGAGGCGGCCGCCCAGGGCGTCGGGCGGCTGACCGCGCTGGGCGGTGAGGAGATCCTTCCCGCTCAGTTCGCCGCGGCGACCGTGCTGGCCGAGGCGCTGCTGCGGGCGGGCCGGACGAACGATGCCGCCGACGCACTCGTGGCCGTGCTCGGCCGCGACTCCTCGCTGCGGCTTCCGCCCTCCGCTCGGGCGTGGCGGGTGGTCGCGCTGCTGCGGCTCGCCGAGGCCCAGCGGGCCGCAGGCGAGGAGGCCGCCGCGACGACGCAGGACCGCGCGATGGAGTTGCTCGGGCGCGTCCTCGCCGAGGATCCGTATGCGACCGTGTCCGCGGATGCTTCGCCCGCCGTGCGGGCGCTGGCTGCGGCGCGGGGCGTCCTGCCGCCCGGCCCTGGCCCGGCACCCAGTTGGCACGCGCTGGACGACGCGAGCGCCTGGAGCGCGAGCACCCGGGGTGGACTCTCGGTGGCGGACGCGGTCGCCCCGGTCCCGCAGGCCCCGCGGGAGGTGCCCGACCCACAGGTGGTGACGGCGCCCGGCGGCGATGTGGCGACGACGGTTCCCGCGGCTGAGGACCGCGAGCCGTCGCGCTCGATGGCAGAGGACCTGGGCGCAAGCGCGCCGGACGAGGCGGCGTCGCCCGATCTGGTGACCGCCTGGCAGACGGCACGCGCGTCGCTGGAGGCGGCGGTGACCCAAGGCGACCGCCGCACCGTGCTGGAGGCGTCCCAGGCCGTCGTGGACGCCCTGCGTCCGCTGGTGGTCACCGACGCGGCCCGCTGGACGCCCGACCTGGTCACGGCGCTGGAAGCGCTCGGCGAGGCGACCTTCCGCGCGGGCGACTGGTGGGGTTCGCGGGCGCCCCGGCGGGAGGCCAAGGCCCTGTCCAAGGGGCTCCCCCGCTGAGCGGACCGTTCAGGCGCCCGGGCGAGCGCGCAGCCCGTCGAACGCGATGACGACTCTGCCCGGTGCCGCGGCCTGACCTCAGCGCCCGGTGCGCTGCTTGAGGTCCTTGCGGAGTTCGGGCGGGAGGGCGAACGTGAGGTTCTCCTCGGTGAGGCGCTCCTCGACCGCCGCCGGGAACCCGTTCGCCTGCAGGTGATCCAGCACGCCCTGGACGAGCGCGTCCGGCACCGAGGCTCCCGAGGTGACGCCGACCCGCTCGACCCCGTCGAGCCAGGCGGGGTCGATCTCGCCGGCGTTGTCGACGCGGTGGGACGCCTTGGCGCCCGCCTCCAGGGCGACCTCGACCAGGCGAACGGAGTTGGAGGAGTTCTTCGAGCCGACGACGATCACCAGATCGGCATTCTGGGCGATCTGCTTAACCGCGGACTGCCGGTTCTGGGTGGCGTAGCAGATGTCGTCACTGGGCGGGTCGATGAGCAGCGGGAACTTCTCCCGCAGCTTGCTGACCGTCTCCCAGGTCTCGTCGACGCTGAGGGTGGTCTGGGACAGCCAGGCGACGCGGGACGGATCCTCCACTTCGACCCCGGCGACGTCGTCGGGATGCTCGACGAGGATGGTGCGTTCGGGCGCCTCCCCCATCGTGCCCTCGACCTCCTCGTGCCCGGCGTGGCCGATGAGCAGGATCTGCTGACCCTGACCGGCGAACCGCTTCGCCTCGTGATGCACCTTGGTGACCAGCGGGCAGGTGGCGTCGATCGTCTTGAGCTGACGCGACTTCGCCTCCTCGTGGACCGCCGGGCTGACCCCGTGAGCAGAGAACACCACGGTGGCCCCCTCGGGGACCTCGCTGAGTTCCTCCACGAAGACCGCGCCGCGTTGTTCCAGATCCTCCACGACGTGCTTGTTGTGGACGATCTGCTTGCGGACATAGACGGGCGGCCCGTACAGATCGAGGGCCTTCTCGACCGTCACGACGGCCCGGTCGACGCCCGCACAGTATCCGCGCGGGGCGGCCACGACAACGCTCTTGGTCATGTCCCCAGTCTAGACGGCGCCTCTCACCCCCTCCCGCACGGCCTCGGCCAC
Source organism: Propioniciclava sp. (assembly GCF_036744435.1). NCBI lineage: Bacteria > Bacillati > Actinomycetota > Actinomycetes > Propionibacteriales > Propionibacteriaceae > Propioniciclava > Propioniciclava sp. The sequence goes on from NZ_DAIOIA010000022.1 coordinate 10,404, forward strand.
ACTGGTGTGCGTGACCTCGCCGCAGCCCTGCACCTTCGACCAACTCCTGCTCCGCGCGGACGCGCTCGCCGCGTCCGGGCGTCGCAGCCTGCTGGGGATCACCGGCGCTCCCGGGGCGGGAAAGTCGACGCTGGCAGCAGGCCTGGCCGACGCCCTGGGTGCTGATCGCGCGGTGGTCGTCCCGATGGACGGCTTCCACCTCGATCAGCGCGTCCTGGAGCGGCTCGGTCGCGCCGACCGCAAGGGCGCACCGGACACCTTCGACGCCACCGGCTACGTGGCCCTGCTGGCCCGGCTCGCCGCACCGGTCGTCGGGGTGCCGGTCTGGGCCCCACGGTTCGACCGGGACCTCGAGCAGCCCATCGCGGGCGCCATCGAGGTGCCCGCGCACGTACCGCTCGTCATCACGGAGGGGAACTACCTCCTCTTCGACGGCCCGTGGGCCGGGGCGGCGCCCCTGTTGTCTTCGACGTGGTTCCTCGCGCCGCACGAGAGCGTGCGGGTGGAGCGCCTCATCGCTCGCCATGTGCACTTCGGGCGTCCGCCCCTCGCGGCACGGGCGTGGGCCTTGGGCCCCGACCAAGCCAACGCCGAGGCGATCGCCGCCACCGCCACCAGGGCGGATCGGATCATCACGGTGGAGGGGCCTCCGGCACGCTGACCCGCCAGCTCTGCGCGGACTGCACCGCGGGCCCGGCGTCGCGAGGGGAATCGTCGCCGCCGCCCCCTACGCTGTGGACGTGGCGCTGGACAGTTCCCCCGAATCACCGCAACCTCTGCGGGTGGTCGTCACCGCGCTCAAAGGCTGGGTGGAGCGCACCTCCCCGATCTGGGTCGAGGGCCAGATCGTCCAGCTCAAGCGGCGCGCCGGGTACGGCGTCCACTTCCTGACGCTGCGCGACAAGCTGGCCGACGTGAGCGTCCAGGTGTCAGTGTCGACGGCGACCCTGGACGCCGCGGGTCCGATCACGGAGGGCACCTTGGTGTCGGCGTGGATGCGGGCCACGGTGTTTGCCAGCAACGGCGCCCTCACCTTCGAGTGCCGCGATCTGCGCCCGTCCGGCGAGGGGCGTCTCCTGGCCCACCTGGAGCAACGCAAGCGTGCTCTGCAGGCCGAGGGGCTGTTCAGCCCGGACCGCAAGCGTCCGCTGCCGTTCCTGCCCACGGCCATCGGCCTGATTACCGGCAAGGACTCGGCAGCAGAACGCGACGTCGTGGAAAACATCGCCCGCCGCTGGCCGGGGGCACGTGTCGTGGTGCACCACGCCCTTATGCAGGGCCCCCACACCGTGGAGCAGGTGATGGCCGGGTTGCGCGCCCTCGACGGCGAGGAGACGGTGCAGGTCATCATCATCGCCCGCGGCGGCGGCTCGATGGAGGATCTGCTGCCGTTCAGCGATGAGACCCTGGCCCGCGCCGTGTTCCATTGCCGGACGCCGGTGATCTCCGCGATCGGGCACGAGACCGACACCCCGATCCTCGATCTGGTGGCCGATCTGCGCGCCTCCACCCCGACCGATGCCGCCAAGCGCGTGGTCCCGGACGCCCTCGCCGAGGCGCAGGTGATCGCCACCGGCCTCAGCCGGCTCCGCGGGGCGATCACCCGTCGCATCCTGGCGGAGCAGCAGTCCCTCGATGCGTTGCGCTCACGGCCGGTCCTGCGCGATCCGAGCGGGGCGCTGACGCTGCACGCCGAGCGCCTCGACGATCTGACCGGGCGCCTGCGGCGCGGCATCCAACGGGGCCTGGAGCGGGAACGCGCCGATCTGGGCCACATCCTGTCGCGGGTGCGCGCGCTGTCGCCGCAGGCCACCCTGGAACGCGGCTACGCCATCCTCACCACCGACGACGGCCGGACCGTGTCCTCCATCGCCCAGGTGGAACCCGACGAGATCATCGTCGCCCGGCTGATCGACGGCGACATCGCCGCCGCGGTCGTCGACGTCGAACCGCACGACCACGACCCGCACCAGGAGGACGCATGAGCGAACCGGAACTGACCTACGAGGAGGCCCGCGAGCAGCTGGTCGCCGTCGTGGCGCAACTGGAGTCGGGGCAGGTGCCGCTGTCGGAGTCGATGGCGCTGTGGGAGCGCGGCGAGAAGCTGGCGGCCCGGTGCCAGGCCTGGCTGGACGGCGCACGGGCCACGGTGGACGCAGCTCGTCAGGCACGCCCGGAATCCTGAGCCGCCGGTGGCCCCCGCCCCCTGGCCAACTTGGACGCCGGCCAGGCGGTGGCCTATGCTCTTAGGGGTCTTGTCCCCATCGTCTAGTGGCCCAGGACTCCGCCCTTTCACGGCGGCAACACGGGTTCGAATCCCGTTGGGGATGCCACATCAGCGTCGGCCTCAGCCGCGCACAGCGAGCCCCTCCCCCCCTTACCAGTCGCGGAACGCGTCTCGGAGATCGAAGGTGCGGTGGGGGGCTCGCGCCAGGCCCCCTTGTGAGAACTCGACCGTGATGGCTCCCCTGCGTGAGGTCGCGCGCAGCTTCCTCGCGCCGTTACCTCCCGAGTCCGGGACCGGAGCGTGCCGGTTCTCGCTGTGGAAGTACCGGGTGTAGTCCTCCTCCAGGCCGCTCACATGGCAGGCGATGGCCCCGCTCTGTGACGAGATGTCGATCAGTTCCGTTGCCTCGATCCCGAAGCAGTTGACCTTGCCGTGATTGCCTCGGACATCGATGACGCGCGCGCCCACCTGTTCGAGCAGGATCTCACCGGTGGTCGACGCCACTCCGATACTCCCCTTCATGGTCACGTCGGTCAGGTGCACCTTCTCACCGCCGCTCTGCAGCACGAGTTTCCCGGCGTAGCCGTTCGGGATCTTGACGATCACGTGTGCGTCTTGCTTGAGATTGATCAGGGAGAGGGGGCCATAGACGGTGACCGCCGCCCTGTCTGTGACTCTCAGGCCCTCGGGCCCCTGCTTCACCACGAGGTGCCGCGTGGCGGAGTCGCGCCAGGTCAACTCAAGGTTGCCACCGTCGCTTCCTATGACCCGGATCCTGAAGATCGTGCAGTCAACCCGGACGCTGCTCACCGCGTCCGCGTCGTACTCGACATGTTTGAGGTTCATCAGTGGTTCTCCTTCATTCTCGTCTCGTAGTGGACGCCCACCCTCGCGCTGTCCATCAGTAGCGCTGCACCGCCGATCAGCAGTGCCGGATAGCACAGGAAACGATCGACCAGGAGGGCCGCAACCGAGGCCGCTACGGTGACGAAGCCGATCACCAGGCCCCCGATCAGCCGTCGGAAACTGAGATCCTGCCGGTATTGCTTGCCGCGATGGATGTCCTGAATGGGTTGCGGCAGCGACATGATCAACTCGTGGAAGAGGTGTGCCGACACGTCCTTGTCATCGCGGTACTTCTCCGCCAGGTTCGCCCTGTTGGCCACGTCCGCCGCTCGCGACCCTTCCGCCGGCACGGCAGGCAACGCCTGCAGCAGTGCCTTGATGTCTTCGAACTGGTGCCGCCTCTCCCCGTGGTCTCGATGCTTGGCGAGGCCGATCATGGCGAGCAGCATCACTTCCATCAGCAGGTAGGTGCCGACGTAGAGGCAGGCGAGCAGGACGTTCCCCGGGTACTCCGACATGGCGCGGGTGAGGATCGGGAAGATGGTCACGACGAACATGAGGGCGAGATTGACCACCATGGCTTCCATCCCGCTGGCCCCGTAGCTGGAGTACAGGGTCGCGTGGACGACCCAGACGCTGGCCAGGACGACGTAGCTGATGAGATAGACGGTGATCTCACCGCCCAGGCTGCCGAGTTCCCCCAGGTCGAACCCGCTCAGGTGCGGGACGGTGATCTCCAGGGCCATCATGGTCATGGCGATCGCGATGATGGCGTCGAACAGCGCCTCCAGCCGCCCCCGGCCACCCTCACCCATGGCGTGGCGACCGACCACCTCGCTCATTGCCACACCGTCCATGAGCCTCGTCCCTCCGGTCCGCATCCTCGCCATCGGAGATCTCTTTGGACCCGAGAGGGCGACGATCATGCGCTTCACACACACTATGCAGCTTGCACATTGATTGCAGGACGCATGCCTGGCTGTACGATGCGCCCATGGACAGCACTCCCGGCCCAGACGGCGCCGAGTCCGGAATCATCGCGGACGTGGAGTCCGCGCTCCAGGTGTTCGACCGCTACCTGAGCATCGTCACGGCCTCAGATCGCCGACGACCCGGTCGGCTGGATCGCGCGGGCTACATTCTGCTCAGCCAGCTCGAGAGCACCACCCTGGCCATCTCCGACCTCAGCGAGATCATGGGACTGGACGTCTCCACCATCAACCGGCGCACGGCCTCACTCATGGCCGACCGCGTCATCGAACGCATCCCCGACCCGGCCGGCGGCATGGCCCGGCACTTCCGCATCACCTCGCAGGGCAGGCGACTGCTCGCCTCGGAGCGGGAAGCCAATCGCCTGGGGTTGCGCCAGATGCTTGTCGGCTGGCGGGCCCAGGATCTAAGCGAACTCGCGCGACTCCTGGGGCAGCTCAACCACAGCATCGAGGCCTCCTCCGGACTCCAGCTACGCAGGGCCGACCCACCCCCGGACATCACCACACCACTCCCCGGCTAGACACAGGGGCGAACGGCAACCCGCGACCCGCCCGCGACGGAAACCCGATTTCACACCCAGGGCCCGGCTACGTTATGCTTCTCAAGCTGTCCGAAAGGGCAGCGGCCTTCACAAGAGGCCCCGTAGCGCAGTTGGTTAGCGCGCCGCCCTGTCACGGCGGAGGTCGCGGGTTCGAGTCCCGTCGGGGTCGCTGCCGAGAGGCAATGGCCAGGTAGCTCAGTTGGTACGAGCGTCCGCCTGAAAAGTGGAAGGTCACCGGTTCGACCCCGGTCCTGGCCACCCTGCATGTTCGTTGACGAACCCGCGCGACTCTTCCTTGTCTCTTCTGGTTGAGTTCCTCGGGCCTGCGACGCCGCGGCATTCACGTCATCACGAGCCACACCAGACCTGGGCCGCAGAGCGGGTTCCTGCGCCCAGAATCCGGCGGAGGTGCCGCGCCCGGTGAAGTTGGGGTCGGTGCGGCGGTAGAAGTCGTTGAGCCGGTCGGTGCCGAACCGCTGCTGGAGATCGTTGCCGTGCCCGGCGATCTTCCATCCGTGCTCGTCGCGTCCGGTGAGCAACGCAAAGGGCACCGCCTCGGTGAACCCGAGCAGCCGCAGCACGACCTGCTGGCGGCGAACCAGTTGCGCTGACGGCGGAAGGCGCCGTCCTGCGTCTACTCGGTGGTGGTTTCGGGGAAAGCGCTGCGGTCGAGCGGCGCAGGCTTCTGTCTCAGGTCGTTTTCTAGGTCGGCGGTCAGTTCGGCCATGGGTGGCTCCTGGGCATGATGGTGTGAACAGGCGGAAAAAGGGTGCGGAAAGCGGCGGTGGGGCGGAGAACGCCCACCGAGTCAGGGTGTGATGCGGTCAGTCGACCGGACAGCCTCCGGTGGCGGACAGCCACGCGGCCAGGGCCGAGAAGTCGGCCACGACGGGATCGATCGGGGGCAGCACATCCCCCAGCCAGGTCTGGAAGGCACGCAGCACCGGCGTCACCGCGGCAGGGGCCCGATCCAGCGTGCCGACGGCGCCGACGCGTTGGTCGAGCCACGCCAGCCTGGCGAAGAAGACGCGGCGCAGCGCATGCTGGAGCGGGGCGTCGGCTCCCTCGGCCAGCCGCACCAGCGGTGCGAGCAGGTCCTCACGGACGACCTCGACGCTCCCGCGGTCGGCCTCCGGATCCGGTGCGGACGCCTGCTCGACCTCCCCCGCCAGTGCCTGCAGCCGCGCGCGGACGTCCGCAGGCGCGGGAGCGAGGGGGCCGGACCAGGGGGTGGCGGGCACGCCGGGAGTGCGCGCGGGACGCCGACGCCGCAGGGCGCCAGGCCGGCTCAGCCACCCGGCCCGCACGTCCGCGAGGTCGAAGACGGGAGGCAGCGGGCCGAACGGCTCGGTGCGGGAGTCGTCGTGGTCGCCCAGTCCCAGCGCCGCGAGAGTCTCCTGCGGGAGGTCGAGCCGGTGCAGCACCGAGCGCGCCTGGTTCCACAACCGGGGCCAGTCAGCGACCGCGCCGCTGGCGGGCGGGAAGGCCGCGCGCCAGCCCAGGTCGTAGGCCAGCAGGACGCGCGCCAGCAGCACGTCGGCACTCACGGGGGAATCCCCGCCGAGGAATGTGCCGGTGCTCGCCAGTCGCGCCTCCAGGTGATCGAGCCGCGCGAAGAACACCTGCAGGGCCGCCCGTGAGGCGTCCTCCACGGGCGAGAAGAGCACGGTATGCGCGCCCGCCCACAGGTCGGCCTCGATCTGCCGGGCGACCACGCCGGCCGCGTCACTCCCCAGGCCCTGCCGGGCCGCCCAGCGGCGGGCCTCCTGCAGGACCGGGGCGACGGAGGCGTCCGGGAGGAACGCCCCCGACTCGTCCACGCGCCCCGCCGGTGCGGGCGGCAACTCGCTCAAGGGTCGCCTCGCGCCGAAGGAGCGACTGCCCGGCGGCCTGGGGCGCCGCGGCACGCGCAACACCTGTGTCTCCGGCAGCGGGTCCGGGACGCGGAGGGTGAAGGTGAGCAGCCGCTCGTCCCACTCCGACGCGATGATGGTCTCGCGTTCGACGCGGCGCACGAACCCCGAGGCGTAGTAGAGGCGGTGGGCCTGGGACATCTGCGGGCTGGAGTGGATCTCGATCTGGGCGAACCCGTAGGAGCGGGCGAGTTTCACCGCGTGGTCGACCAGGGCCGAGCCGAGCCGCAGCCCGCGCCCACGCGGCCCGACGGCGAGCAGGGAGAAGGTGAACTCAGCGGCCTCGAGGAACTCGATGCGGGGCGTCAGCACCAGCCCCAGCAGATGCTCGTCGGCATCGACCGCGACCCAGATCCGGAACAGTTCGGCGCGGTGGGCCAGCGTGCGCAGTCCACGCTCGTAGTCGGGGGACACCCAGCACCCTGTCGTGAAGGCGGCCACGAGGAGGTCTTCGGCACCTGGGTACTCCTCCGGTCGGGCCTCGCGGATCACCTGGCCGCCAGGCAGCCCGACGCGCGCGGTCCAGCTGGGCAGCGTCAAGAAGGGGTCGTCGTTCGCGGAAATGGGCACTCGTCACACCTGTCGTGTCGTGAAAGGGCGCGATCATCGGCGATCGCAGGGCCGAACTGGACCGCGGGAGTCCGGTTCGTCACAGACAACGACAACACGGGGAAGCCGCCATGACGTGCGCCATGCTGACCCTCCTCGCGTGGGGATGTACCTCTTGCCTCGGACGATAACAGACGGCGTCGGACCGTGTCGGGTCCCGTCTCATTCCGTGCCCGAGCACGGCACCTCTGGTGGCGGGGCCTCTCCTAACGAGGGGCTTGGCGCTCCCCGGGTGGCACATAGGCCCCCAGCCATGTGCGGACGGCAGAGAACCAACGTTGCCGCGGCGCGGCCTGGGAGAGCGAAAGGTCGTGCATCCCGCCCTCGATGCGGCTCAGCGTCACCTGATCCCCCAGGTGCCACGCGGCGGCGGCGATCCGGTCGACGTCCAGCACGATGTCGGCGCTCTTCGCCTCGGCGGTGTACCTGCGCAGAAAGGTGGTCTTGGTGGAGGTCGTCACGAGCACGGGGCAGTCGATGTCCAAGCCCTGAGCGACCCGCGCATGACCGTTCAGGATCGCCCGCACCCATCCGAGGCGCACGATCTCCGACCCCGGTGACTTCAGCTCCAGCGAGTAGTCCCACTCCCCGCCCATGTCGGCGTGCGTGGCCATCGCGTAGATCGGCTCTTCGGAGTCGGGCAGCTTCAGCGGAGAGGTCGGATTGCGGCGGCCCAGCGGCCCCAGGAGGGGCCGCATGACGCTGCCGATCCCCGCAGGCCCCCACATGTCGAGCCAGGGCGAGTTGAGCACCAGCCCGGCCAGCCTCCCGGGCCGCTCGGACGCCCACAGCGCGGCCGTGAGCCCGCCCGTGGAGTGCCCGGTGAGGACGACGGTGGGGTGCTCGCTGCGCAGGGCTGCGACCGCCGCATCCATTTCCTCGTGGTAGTCGCGGAGGTCCGCGATGTAGCCGCGAAACTGTCCCTCACGCAGGCTGCGACCGTACCGGCGCAGATCCAACGCGTAGAAGGCGTAGCCAAGCCCTTCGTAGAACTCCGCGACGTGCGGGTGGAAGAAGTAGTCGTTCCACCCGTGCACGTGGAGCACGGCTCGATCACCGCCCCGCAAGGCCGGATCGCAGCGGCGCACCAACGTGCCGACGAGCGGGGTGACCGATTCGCCGGACAGTGGTTGCGCCGTGAGCGGCAGGTCACGAATCTCAAATCCATCCAGGAGAGAATCCGGCCGCCACTGATGAACGTTGAGGCTGCTAGTACGCGCTGCGCCCCGCAGAGTCATCGTCGTCTTCTTCGTCGTCTTCGGCGTAAGGATCGTCGTACTCGTCCGCCTCGTCGGGTTCTTCCTCCACCGGTGCGCTGTAGGGCGATTGGCCGCCCCTCAGCTCCCGTTCAAGGGAGGAGAAATCCGTATCGAAGGTACGGTACTTGAGATCGCGAGCGACCTTGGTCTGCTTCGCCTTTGCACGGCCGCGCCCCATGTCCGGGTCGACCCCCTTAGCATTCTTGGCGGTCTAGCCGCGTGAGGTTGATCTGTTCGTGACGCCGATGGTACCCGAGTTCGAGGCGTGGACAAAGCTGGCCACGGCGCATGGACGCGGGCCCGGAACCGCCGCGATCTCAGGCGTGCTGGCCGACGAGTTCCACCGCCGCAGGGTCCTGAGCAGCGTCCTGGGCCGTGACCTCGCCGAGCACCCACGGAGCCAATCCGCGGGCAGCAGCCTCCCGTAGCAGCGCGTCCACGGAGCCCTGCGGGACCACCAGGGCCATGCCGACGCCCATGTTGAGGGTGGCCTCCAGGTCGAGCTGCGGGACCGCTCCCACGCCCTGCACGAGGGTGAAGATCGGGGCGGGCGTCCAGGAATCGCGCCGCAGCGTCGCGCGGACGCCCGCGGGCAGGACCCGGACCAGGTTGTTGGCCAGCCCGCCTCCGGTGATGTGGCTGATCGCGTGCACCGGCGCCGTCTCGATGAGGGCGAGGATGTCGCGCGCATACACCCGGGTCGGCGTCAGCAAGGTCTCCCCCAACGTCGTCCCCAGCTCCGGGACGTCACGATCCAGCGACCAGCCGGCCCGCTCCAGCAGCACATGCCGGACCAGCGAGTACCCATTCGAGTGCAAGCCCGAGGAGGCCAGCGCGACCACGACATCGCCGGGCAGCACGCGCTCAGGACCCAGGATCGCGGAGCGCTCCACCACGCCCGTGGTGGCGCCTGCGATGTCGTACTCATCGGGGTCCAGCAGGCCGGGATGCTCGGCGGTCTCCCCGCCCAGCAGGGAAGCCCCGGCGACCTCGCAGGCGGCCGCGATGCCGGAGACGATCGCGGCGATACGTTCGGGGACGACCTTGCCCGTGGCGATGTAGTCCGTGACGAACAACGGCTCGGCACCGACGACGACCAGGTCGTCCACGAGCATGCCGATGAGGTCGAAACCGATCGTGTCGTGGCGGTCGAGTGCTTGGGCGATGGCCACCTTGGTGCCGACGCCGTCCGTGGACGTCGCCAGCACGGGGTGGTCGTAGTTCTTGAACGCCGACGCGTCGAAGAACCCGGCGAATCCGCCCAGCCCGCCCAGCACTTCGGAACGACGCGTCCGGGCGACATGTGCCTTCATCAACTCGACGGCGCGGTCACCGGCCTCGATGTCGACGCCGGCTGCGGCGTACGCGCTGGTGGGCTCACTCATCGGTTTCCTCCTGCTGCACGGTGAGGCGCATCTGCTCGGCGATCCCTGCGGGTACCGGGACCGGGTATTGACCGTCGAAGCAGGCCCGGCACAGCCGCCGCTTCGGGACGCCGGTGGACGCCACCAGTCCCTCCAGGCTGATGTAGGCCAGCGAGTCGGCGCCGATCGAGCGGCAGATCTCCTCGGTCGACATGCCCGGGGCGATCAGCTCCGCCCGGGTCGCGAAATCGATGCCGTAGAAGCACGGCCACTCCACCGGCGGGGAACTGATCCGCACGTGCACCTCCGCGGCGCCCGCCTCGCGCAGCATCTTCACCAAGGCGCGCTGGGTGTTGCCGCGGACGATCGAGTCGTCGACCACCACGAGACGCTTGCCCTCGATGACGTCGCGGATCGGGTTGAGCTTGAGCCGGATGCCGAGTTGGCGGATCGTCTGCGACGGCTCGATGAAGGTACGCCCGACGTAGGAGTTCTTCACCAAGCCCAAGCCGTAGGGGATCCCGGATGCCTCGGCGTATCCGATGGCGCTGGGGATGCCCGACTCCGGCGTGGGGATCACCAGGTCGGCGTCCACCGGGGACTCCAGTGCGAGCGTGCGCCCGATCTCGACGCGGACCGAGTGGACGCGCCGGTCGGCGATGATCGTGTCGGGCCGTGCGAGATAGACGTACTCGAACAGGCAACCCTTGGGGTTGGCCTCGGCGAACCGGATCGAGCGCAACCCCCCGGAATCGACGGCGATCAGCTCGCCCGGCTCGACCTCGCGGATGAAGGTGGCGCCCACGATGTCGAGGGCGGCCGTCTCCGAGGCGACCACCCAGCCGCGCTCCAGGCGCCCCAGCACCAGCGGCCGGATGCCTTGGGGATCGCGGGCGGCGTACAGGGCGGAGGCGTCCATGAAGGTGAAGCAGAACGCGCCCTTCAGGCGTGGCAACACCTCGAGGGCGGCCTCCCAGGTCGTCCCGGTGAACGTCGAGAGGAGGGCGGTCACCAAGGAGGTGTCGTTGGTGGAGTCCATCGAGTCCTTGGCGACGATCTTGGCGCGCTCGTCGCGCGAGCGCAGCCAGGCCTCCAGTTCCTCGGTGTTGGTCAGGTTGCCGTTGTGCGCCAGCGCCAGGCCCCCGTTGGCGGTGGGCCGGTAGGTGGGCTGCGCGTTCTTCCAGACCGACGCCCCCGTGGTCGAGTAGCGGTCATGCCCGATGGCGAGGTGTCCGGTCAGGGAGTTGAGGGTCGGCTCGTCGAACACCTGCGAGACCAGGCCCATGTCCTTGAAGACCATGATCCGCTTGCCATTGCTGACGGCCATGCCGGCCGACTCCTGCCCGCGATGCTGCAGCGCGAACAATCCGTAGTAGGTGAGTTTGGCGACCTCTTCGCCCGGCGCCCACACACCGAACACCCCACATTCTTCACGGGGGGCTGGGTCACCGACGGGATCGAGGCGCAAGGCGTCCGTACAGGTCACGACCAGATTCTACCTTCTGGATGCCTCCCGCTCACGGGGTGGCCATTCGCGGCCACTTGACCTGCGTGTCGGCTGGTTCGCCGACGACGACGGCGCGCACCGGGGAGTGGAACAGGTGGTAGCAGGTCACCGGCGTCGGCAGGGGGCCGTGGGCTGGGTGCCCGGGCATCAGGCTGCGGACGTGTGGAGGTGGGGCACGTCGGCGAGTCTGGCGCCGGGCCCTCGGAGGCCGGGCGGGCGGCGGGCCGCTCAGCGCACCAGCGGAATCGCACCCGGGTAGCGCACCAGGCGGCCTCGGGCGGCCCGGATCGACGCGACGATCCGGGCCAGGAACCACACCAGGGCGGCCACCGCGAGGATCACGAACCCGACACCCCACGCGAGCGTGAGGGCCCCGGCCAGGAACAGCAGCGTCACGGTGATCTCGAAGTTGAGGGAGGCTCGGGCGTGAGCGCGGACCCGGGGATCGCGCTCCCCCACCGTCAGCAGGACGAGCACCGGCCCGATCCACGTGGTGAGAAGGCCCAGCCAGTGACTCGCGGGGACCCAGAACCGCTGCGCGGGAGTCAGCGGGATGCCGTCCCAGGGGTCCCGCGGGTCACGGGGGATCCGCAGGCCCGCGTAGGGATCGGCCACCGGATGCTCCCACAGGACCTGCCCCGCGTAGGGGCCGTCCTCGGGAGCTCCGACCGGTGGCAGCCAGCCTGGTCCTGACGCCTGCTCCTCGGCCAGCAGGTGGGCTGGCATGACCAGGGTCGGTTCCGGCTCCGCCACCTCCCACCCCGGGCGCTGCCCGGGCGGCGCGAAGCCGTGGTGCGCCGCCGGCGTTCCTCCGGTCGGGTCGTACCAGGGGCCTTCCGGCGCGTCGGGGCGCCGGTCGTGGGGCGGGACACCGGACGCGCTCATGACGTCCATTGTGCCCCGCGCTCACCTCGCCACCTCAGGTACTTCCCTGCCGTCACACCCTCCGACGACGGGAGAAGGCGAAGAGCCCACCGCCGACCGCCAGCAGCAGAACGCCCAGGGCGATCAGCGGCACGATCGCCTCCGAGGTGCCGGTCTGCGGCAGCAAGGGCCTGCCCGGCGTGTCGGGGGTCGCGGTGAACGTGTTCGTCAGTGCGACCTTCGCGACCGTCCCATCCCCGATGGTGATCTCGCTCAGATCGAAGGATCCAGCGCCCCACGTTCCGCCCGCGATGTCGGCCGGAGTGGACTCGGACAAGGTCACGACCGCGCCGAACGGGAGCGGGGCGCTCGTCGCGATGGTGCCGTCAGCCTTGACCGCGAGGCTGCCCGAGCCTGCGACGAACCCCTTACCCGCGGGGTAGCTGTAGTCCACGGTGAACGTGGTGTCGGCCGGCACCAGCGAGGCACCGGAGCCGGTGACGGTCTTGGCGACGCTGAACGTCCCGGTCGCCAGTCCTGCCGGGTTGTCGAGGTCGATTCCGACGTAGCTGCCCGCCTGGATCACGAACTCACGGCTGGTGAACACCGGGGTCTGCCAGCTGACGCCGGGAACGGCGGCGGGGGCAGCCTCCGCCAGGGTCACGGTCGCCCCGGCCGGGATGCCGTACACCTCCGAGGCGCGCCCATGCGCAGCGACCTCGACCGAGCCTGCGCCCGTGGACGCATCGGGAGCGGTCCAGGTGTAGTTCACCGTGAACGTCTCGTCCCCGGACAGCAACGCCGCCCCCTCACCAGAAACCGTCTTGGTGAGCGAGAAACCGCCACGGGTCTCGGCGATGGGGTTCTCCACCGTGAAGGAGGCGGCCGCACCGGCCCCGATCGTCACGGTGGCGGGCGTGATCACGGGTGCCGACCATGCGGCGCCGTCGACGGCGGCGGGGGTGCGCTCGCTCAAGGTCACCACGCCCTGAGGCAACGCGGGGCTCTCCACGCGGGAACCGTCCGCCGGGAGCGTCAGTTCTCCGGTGCCGGCTTCGAAGCCGGGCCCGACCGGGTAGGAGTAGTCCACGACGAAGGTGGCGGCGGTGGGGACCATGCCCAGCGCGGCGGGCGTCCCGGTGATCGTCTTGGCCGCGGAGAAGGTGCCTGTCTTCACGGTCGCGCGGTTGGTCAAGGTGACCGGGGTCACCTTCCCGCCGGGCAGCGTGAAGTCGTTGGAGGAGAAGCTCGGGCTCGACCAGGTCACGGTGCTCGGCTGCGTGGGAGTGTTCTCGGTGAGGGTGACGCGGCTCCCGCGCGGGAACTCGTCGCTGGTCCACGTCTCGCCGGCCGTGAGCGACCAGGTGCCGTTGATGACGTCGCCCGACGGCGGGGTCACCGCGTAGGTGCCGGTGAAGACCAGGTCCGCGGGAAGATTAGTGCCGTCCACCTGCTTGGTCAGGGACACCTTGCCGACATCGGTGCCGATACCGGTGCCGCCGCCACCGGAGAACTCCTGTCGGCGGGTGAAGGTGCCGGTCGAGGTGCCGTTGACGAAGAACTCGACTCTGTTGGAGTACGCCCCGGAGTCGCCGTTGTCGTTGACCTTGGTGAGGTACTCGACCTGGTAGTAGTACCCGGCTTCCGCAGTGAAGGTGACCTCACCGGTCGTCGTGTTGAGGGTCCACTTGTCGCGCGGGACCGGCTGGAAGTTCACGGGAACCTGGAAGCCGTACGGGTTCGTCCCTACCGTGTTGGAGTACTGCAGCCCGGGGTAGCTCCCGTCGATGACGAGCGTGTGATCGCCGTCGCCGACCGTGTCGACGACGCGGACGCTCTCGCCACCCTTCATGCCGCCTTCGTCAGCGCCGATGTGGGCCCACCACATGATCTGCTGCTTGGCAGCGTCGTAGGAACCCTCCTTGTTGTTCTTCCAGTCCAGTTCGCAGTTCTCGGTGCATTGACCCACCGGGTTCACCACGATGGTGGCCGTCGCGCTGCCCACCCGGAAGGTGTGCTCGGTGGTGGTGGTGACCTCTTCGGTCACCCGCACCCAGAAGTTGACCGTGCCCCGCAGCCCGAGCGGGTTGGCCTCGAGGTAGGAATCGACGAAGTCACACTCGATCTGGTTCGTCTTCGCGACGCAGTTGGCGATGATCGTGGTGGGATCGTCCTGGGCCCTGATCTGGAACGTCTCCCCGCGGCCCGCGATGCCCTCGCCGAGCGGAAGGGTGAACCCGGCGGGAGTGGTGGGGTTGTTCGGCAGGCTCCATTGCGCCGACAGTTGGGCGTCGGATCCCGACGTGACCTCCGTGTTGACGAACGCGATGTTCGTGAGCGTGGCGTCCGTGGTGTAGGGGCCTGCCGCGGCAGCGGTCGTCCCGCCCGTCACGACGGCGGTCAGGGCGACCAAGGTGGCCAGTACGACCGCGAAGACCTCAGGCTAGCCACTCTTCACACAGATTGCATTCCGGAACGTAATGGTGGGGTGTTTCCCCCTGTCACGCTCCCAACACGGCCGGGATGGTGGCCGTCCACCGCTCCCGAATCGCGGTCAGCGGCAGCGCGAACTGCCCGTGCACCTCGAGCACGCCCTCCCCGGTAACCTCACCCAGACGCGTGAGCGGTACTCCCTTCTCGGCGCACAGCTCGGCGAACGCGCCGTACTGCTCACCGGACAAGGACACCAGCGCACGCGCCGGAGTCTCGGAGAACAGCCACATCGTCGGATCGCCCTCGGGGAGCGTCAACGAGACACCCAGGTCGTGACGCAGCGCCGACTCCACGAGTCCCTGCGCGAGACCGCCGTCGGACAAGTCGTGCGCCGAGGAGACCAGGCCGCGCCGAGCGGCCTCGATCAGTACCTCCCCGAGAGCCTTCTCGGCCGCAAGGTCAGGCATGGGCGGGAGCCCCCCCAGATGGTGATGAACCGCATCGGCCCACGAGGAACCCGACAGTTCGTCCCGCGTGTCGCCCAGCAGCATCACCGCATCGCCGGGGAAGGCAAAGCCCATACGCGTCCGGGTAGCGACATCATCGATGACCCCCAGCATGCCGACGACCGGCGTCGGGTGGATGTTCACCCCGTCGGTCTGGTTGTAGAAACTGACGTTGCCGCCCGTGACCGGCGTTCCCAGCTCACGGCATCCGTCCACCAGCCCCATGATCGCCTCGATGAACTGCCACATCACGTCGGGGTCCTCCGGGGAACCGAAGTTCAGACAGTCGGTGATCGCGACCGGCTGGGCACCGGTGGTGGCCACGTTGCGGTACGACTCCGACAGCGCCAGTTGCGCGCCCAAGTAGGGGTTCAGCAGGCAGAACCGCGGATTGTTGTCGGTGGCCAAGGCGATGCCGAGCCCCGTCTCCTCGTCGATGCGGAGCATTCCGGAGTTCTCCGGCTGCGCCAAGACGCTGTTGCCGCGGACGTAGCGGTCGTACTGGTCGGTGATCCAGCTCTTGTCGGCCTGGTTGGGGGAGCTGATGAGGGTGAGGAGCTGATCGGCCAGTTCTCCACCGGACTGGGCGCGCGGCAAGTCTTCCGCCTTGTCCGCGTTGAGGGCATCGATCCAGTTCGGGCGCGCCGAGGGCCGATCATAGACCGGGCCGTCGTGGGCGACGGTGCGGGGATCCACATCGACGACACGCTCACCGTGGTAGTCGATCAGCAGCCGGTCACCTTCGATGACCTCACCCACCACGGTCGCGAGGACGTCCCACTTGGCGCAGATCTCCAAGAAGGTGTCGACGTCCTCAGGACGCACGACCGCCATCATCCGCTCCTGGCTCTCGCTCATGAGGATCTCCTCAGGCGACAGCGTCGGGTCACGCAGCACGACCACATCGAGGTCGACGTGCATGCCGCCGTCGCCCGCGCTGGCCAACTCCGAGGTGGCGCACGAGATGCCCGCGGCGCCGAAGTCCTGAATGCCGGTGATGATGCCCGCCGCGAACAACTCCAGCGTGCACTCGATGAGCAGCTTCTCCATGAACGGGTCGCCCACCTGGACGCTGGGTCGCTTGGCGGGGCCGTCGGCGTCGAACGTCTCCGAGGCGAGAATCGAGGCCCCGCCGATGCCGTCGCCGCCGGTGGCCGCGCCGTACATGATCACCTTGTTGCCCAGACCGGACGCCTTCGCGAGCTTGAGGTCGTCATGCTTGAGGACGCCGACGCACAAGGCGTTGACCAGCGGATTGCCCGCATAGGTGGCGTCGAACATCACCTCGCCGCCAATGTTGGGCAGGCCCAGGCAGTTGCCGTAGCCGCCGACGCCCGCCACGATGCCCGGCAGGACGCGGGCCGTGTCGGGGGCGTCGAGGGGGCCGAACCGCAGCGGGTCCATGACGCCGATGGGGCGGGCACCCATGGCGAGGATGTCGCGCACAATGCCCCCCACGCCGGTGGCCGCACCCTGGTAGGGCTCCACGTAGGAGGGGTGGTTGTGGGACTCGATCTTGAAGGTGACCGCCCAGTCGCCGCCGATGTCGACGACGCCCGCCTGCTCGCCGATGCCCGCCAGCAGCGGCCCGCGGGGCGTGTCATTGCCCAGAACCCCGAAGCGCGCCAGATGCTTCTTCGATGACTTGTAGGAGCAGTGCTCCGACCACATCACCGAGTACATGGCGAGTTCGCAGCCGGTGGGGCGGCGTCCGAGGATCTCCTTGATGCGGGTGTACTCGTCGGCCTTCAGCCCGAGTTCAGCCCAGGGCTGCTCCGTATCGGGGGTTGCCCAAGCGTTCTCTACCGTGTCGACCACGGCGTCAATCTATCGTGCCGACAGCCCGCTCGCCGTCGCCGCCCACCCCTGCTGTCGGTGCAGGACTGACGCCGGAACGAGTGGCGTTGTAGCGTGGTGTCCAGGCGGCGACGCGGGGGTCGCGCCCCTAGACAACGGGAGGTCCACCGTGCTGAATCAGACCACCGCCCTAGCCCTGGACGCGGGTCAGTCCTCGACCCGCGCACGCCTGGTCGGGGCCGACGCTGACGACCTGTCGCTGACCGGCGTCAACACCGCTCAACCGCTGGCACCGCAATGGGACGCCCTGATCCGCACCGCACTGGCGGCCGACCGGGACGCGCCGGGGCCCGTCACCACCGTCGCCGTCGGCTCCAGCGGGCTGGGGCGTGAGACCGCCCACGACCTCCTCGCCCTGCTCGGGGGCACGCCGGTGCGCCGCGTCGTCCTCGCGCACGATTCGATCACCAGCTACCTGGGAGCCCTCGGCGACGGCGAGGGCTGTGTGATCGCCGCCGGCACCGGCACGATCTGCCTCGCCGTCGGTCCGCACGAAGCGGCCCGGGTGGACGGCTGGGGCAACCTCATCGGCGACGCGGGATCGGCGTACTGGATCGGTCGTACCGCGATGGAGGCCGCCATGCGCGGCTACGACGGCCGCCGCCAGATGACGGCCCTCACGGGGTTGCTCAAACAGGAGTTCCCCGACCTGGAGAATGCCTACCTCGAACTGCAGTCCGACCCCGACAAAGTCGCCCGGATCGCCGCGTTCTCCGCCCAGGTGAACCAGGTGGCCGCCTCCGACCGGGTAGCGGGCACCATCATGGACAAGGCTGCCGCTCACCTCTCCGAGTCGGTGCAGGCGGCGCTGCGCCGCGTCCGGCTCGGCGGCCCGAACGTGCCGCGCGTCGCGGCCATCGGCGGCGTATTCGGCAGCGAACGCGTCCTGCGCCGGTTCACCGACTACCTGACACTGCAGTGGCCGACCTTCGCGCTCATCACCCCGCAGGGTGAGGGCATCGACGGGGCGCAAGCCCTCCTGACGCTGCCGGTGACGCATCCGCTGTACGCACGGCTGTCCATCGCTGAACGCTGACCCTCACCGCCCGACCCAGCCGGGCCAGGCGGCTAGCCGCCAACGCCCGGCGTCAGACGCGCGCGGACAGGAAGGAGGCCAGGCTGTCGAAGAACAGCCGCCCGTCCAGGGAGGGCCCGGTGAGTTCCTCGACGTTGTGCTCGGGGTGCGGCATGAGGCCCACCACGTTGCCTCGGGCGTTGGTGACGCCCGCGATGTCGTTGACCGAACCGTTCGGATTGAGCCCGGAGTAGCGGAACACGATCTGGTTCTCGCCCTCCAGGCGGGCGAGCGTCTCCTCGTCGGCCAGATAGCGGCCTTCGCCGTTCTTCAAGACGATCTCGATCTCTTGGCCTTCATCCATCGCGCACGTCCAGACGGTGTCGCGGGATACGACCTGCAGGCGCTGGTCACGGCACACGAACGTGCGCCGGTCGTTGCGGATCAGGGCGCCGGGGAGCAGGTGCGACTCACACAGCACCTGGAAGCCGTTGCAGATACCCAGGACGGGAAGGCCGTCGTCGGCGGCCTTGATGACCTCGGACATGATGGGGCTGAACCGGGCGATCGCGCCGCAGCGCAGGTAGTCGCCATAGGAGAAGCCTCCCGGCAGGATCACCGCGTCGACGCCCTCAAGATCGTGGGCGGCGTGCCACAGCGGCACCGCCTCCAAGCCCATCACCGACACGGCACGGGCGGCGTCCTGGTCGTCGAGGGAGCCCGGAAACGTGACGACCCCGACGCGGGTCATGCGTTCTCCACCCGCACGTCGAAGGCCTCGATCACGGTGTTGGCCAGCAGCTTCTCCGCGGCATCGCGCACCTCGTCGAGACGCTCGGGAGTCACCTCGCCGTCGACGGTGATCTCGAACCGCTTGCCCTGACGCACCGTCAGCCCCTCGAATCCGAGGCGCTTGAGTGCGCCGGTCACCGCCTTGCCCTGGGGATCCAGGATCTCCGGCTTCGGCATCACGTCAACGATCACTCGCGCCATGGCCGCGATCCTATCGGACCCACCGCTGCCCAACGCGCGCGGCCGCCACCGTGGGCGTCAGGCCCGGTCAGGCGTTGAACGGACGCCCCGTCAACCGGGTGTAGGCCTCCAGGTACCGATCCCGTGTGGCAGCGACGACGGACGCCGGCAGCGCAGGCGGGGGGACGTCGGAGTTCTTGTTCCAGCCCGACTGCTCGGCGAGGTAGTCGCGCACGAACTGCTTGTCGAAGCTCGGCTGGGCGCCGCCGGGGAACCAGCGTTCGGCGTCCCAGAACCGTGACGAGTCGGGGGTGAGCACCTCGTCGGCCAAGACGATGGTGCCGTCCGCGCGGCGTCCGAACTCGAACTTGGTGTCGGCCAGGATCACGCCGCGCTCCCGGGCGATCTTCTCGGCACGCGCGTAGATCGCCAGCGACAGCCGCCTTAGTTCCTCGGCGGTCTCGCGCCCGTGGAGCTCGACGATCCGCTCGAACGGAACGTTCTCGTCGTGCTCCCCCAACTCGGCCTTGATGGCCGGGGTGAAGATCGGCTCCGGCAGTCGGTCGCCGTCGCGCAGGCCAGCGGGGAGCCGGATGCCGGTCACGGTGCCGGTCGTGCGGTACTCCGCCCACCCCGAACCGGTGAGGTATCCACGCACGACGCATTCGACGGGGATCATGGCGAGCCGTTCGGTGACCAGGGCGCGCCCGGCGACGGCCGGGGGCACGTCGGCGGACACGACGTGGTTGGGGACCAGATCGGCCAACTGGTCGAACCACCACAGGCTCAGTTTGGTCAGCACCGCCCCCTTGTCGGTGATGACGCTGGACAAGACGTGGTCGAACGCGGAGATGGAATCGGTGGCGACCATCAGGAACCGACCGGGCCCTCTGCCGTCGACCGCCTCGACGTCGGGCAGCGCGTACATGCGCCGCACCTTGCCCGCATACACCAGCGGGAGATCGAGGCCGTAGTAGTCGTCCGTCACGTCTCGATGGTAAGGCGGCCGCCCCTGCCCGGCGGGTGGTGTCCGGGGGACAGTCGCCGTCACCCCGGACACCCACGCTCACGCTAGGAGGAGCCCAGCACCTCCCGCTCCAGCCGGGCGTAGGAGGTCTCCATGCCGTCGGCCATGCCGGTCCCCAGGATCATGTCGCGGGTGGCGGCGTCGGGGTAGGTGACGACCAGCGACAGCAGCGTCCCGCCCTGGGCCGGGGTGAGGGTGAGTTCGTTGCGGGTCTGCGGGCCCTCGGTGCCGATCATCTGCTCCGTCGTCACCTCGCGGTGCGGGGACGCCGACTCCAGCAGGGTGCCGGTGAAGCCGAAGCTCTGCTCTCCGTCCTCGCTGGCCCACTGCTGGGTGTAGGTGTCGCCGACGTTCTCAGCGACGATGCACACCGGCATCGTCCAGCCGTCGGGCCCCAGCAGCCAGCGCTTCATCAGGTCGGGGTCGTGGTGAGCGCGCCACACGTCCGCGACCGAGCCGCGGATGATCCGGGTGATGCGCACCTGCGTGTCGCTGAGGATCTGCGTCTGGGTTCCCGCACCCAGGGCAAACGACGCCAGGTCGGCCAGGACGGCGTCGATCTGGCTCATGGACTCGCGGACGCCCTCCTCCATGCCCATCGCCACGACTTGCTCGAGTTGCTCGGCGCTGGCGAACGTCGAGGTGACGGTGAGCCGGGAGCCGGCGTCGGTCTCCTCGAAGTCGAATTCCGCGCGCATGGCGGTCATCTCCTCGGCGGGGTTGCCCTCCAGGTCGGCGAACCCGTCGGTGACCACGAACCTGCTCGGTTCCTCCACCACCTCCCAGGCCCAGTAGCCGCCGTGCTGTTCCCCCTCCGGGCCGGTCATGTAGTAGTGGCTGCGTCCCCCGACGAAGGCGTCGTGGCGGGTGAACGTGGAGGGATACGTCGGCGGCCCCCAGAACTTCTCGATCTGCCGGGCGTCGACGTAGGCGTCCCAGAGGCGCTGCCGTGACACGCCGAAGTCGGCGACGACGGTGAGCGTGAGCGCCTCGGCGTCGCGGGTGAGAGATGTGACGGGCATGATGATTCCTTTCGGTGGGCCGTCGCGGCGGCGCCGCTCAGGTCGTCGTGGGGTCGGTCGTCGTGGGGTCGGTTGCGTCGAGTGGGGACGCGGTGGGTGCGAGCGTCGTGGGATCGGATGTGGAGGGATCCGTCGGCAGCAGGGCGTCGAGCCGGTCGATCCGGCCTTGCCACACCAGATCGAGGTCGTCGAGCAGGCCATGGACGCGACGCAGCGCCTCCACGTCTCCTCGCACGACCCGTTCGCGTCCGCGGCGCTGCTTGGTGACCAGGCCTGCGCCTTCGAGCACCGCAATGTGCTTCTGCACCGCCGCGAACGACATGGCGTAGTCGGCGGCCAGTTCGGTCACGTTCGCTCCACCCGCCATCGTGCGGCGGACGATGTCGCGCCGGGTGGCGTCGGCGAGCGCCCGGAAGACCCGGTCCACCTGAGACTCACTCCACTGTCGTACAACCATTTGGTTGTAGGTTAGGGCGGCGCCGCCTCTCGCGCAAGAGGGGGACACCGCGGGCCGCCCGCTCACGTGCGGGGAGGCCCCGGCCCCAGTCCGGATCGGCGGGGAGCTGCAGTCGGGCCAGCCCGACACCCCAGTGTCGCGCCAGCGGGATCGTGGCCGCCGAGCCACATCCGTAGCGTCGAGGACATGACAACGGCCCATGCGCACACCGAAGATGACCAGGTGCCCGATCCCCTCGACTCCCCGGTGGCAGAGCGCCGGTCGGCTGTCCGTGCAGCCTTGGCCCGCTGGGGCGCTCAGGCCGCCTACCTCGCGCCCAGCTTCCCGCTCAGCCTGGCCGCGTTCCTGCTGTCCTGGACGCTCGCCCTCACCGGTGCCGCGCTCGTCATCGTCTGGGTGGGATTGGCGGTCCTCGTCGCCGCCCTGCTGTGCGCCCGAGGCTTCGCAACGCTCGAGCGGCTGCGCCTGCGGGCGCTGCGCGGCGAACCGATCCCGCGCCACCTCTACCCCGCCGCCCCACCGGAGGCGGGACGCGTGCGTCGCCTGCTATGGCCCGCGCGACAGCCGCAATCCTGGCTGGATCTGGCCTGGACGCTGGTCGGCT
>NZ_DAIOIA010000023.1:0-32175 GCF_036744435.1 Propioniciclava sp.
TGGGTATAGCTCAGCTGGTAGAGCACCTGGTTGTGGTCCAGGATGTCGCGGGTTCGAGTCCCGTTACTCACCCCAGCAGAAGCCCGCTCCGACGAAGTCACATAGTCGGGGCGGGTTTTCTCGTGCATGCCGCGCACTGTGGATTGCCGTGAAGGAGCCCAGCCTGGCACGCGACGCGCAGCACCGTGTTAAGAATTCTTGACACGCCGTCGGGACCGCCCTACGGTGGGAATGTCAATAACTCTTTACATCCGGGGGGCGTCATGACCTTCACCGAGCGGTACACCTGGGCGGGTCTTGCCCTGAGCGTCGTCACCTTCGTCACGTACTGGACGATCGTCCTCACACGAGCCCTCACCGACGACCGGCCTCTCGTCGAGGTCGCCTGGCAGGGACCCATGCTGTGGTGCCTCCTCCTCGGCGGTGGCCTCTACGGGGCGGTGATGCTGCTGCTGTGGCTGCGGGTTCGCGGGGAGGCCCACACCGACGAACGCGACCACGAGATCGAGCGGCACGCCTCCAGCACCGGCGGCGGGATCACCGGGCTCGCCGTCCTGGCCGGCCTGATCATGCTGGCCCTCGACGCGCCCCAATTCTGGACGGCGACGGTGCTCTTCGTCGGATCGTTCCTCGGCTCGCTGGCCAGCATCGGCGTCAGTCTGGCCACCCACCGCACGGGACTGTGATGGTCGGTCCCAAACCCACGCGGGTCACCAACCGCATCCGCGACCTCCGCACCCAGCTCAGCCTCACGCAAGCGGACCTGGCCGCCGCCCTCGGCGTCACCCGCCAAACGGTCATCGCCATCGAACAGGGACGCTACTCACCTTCGCTCGAGATGGCCTTCCAGATCGCCCACACGCTCGGCGTCCCGCTCGATGCCGTCTTCAGCTATCGCGGGGACGACACGAACTGACCCGCGCCACGCGACGCTAGCCGCCACCGGCGTCACGCCACCCACCAGGCCCGGCACCAGCCGGGGCCGTTGATCAGCACACCCTGAGGAGCTCTCATGCGCGCACTTCTTCACCCCGTCTACGGCGAGGCCGACACGCTGGCCGTCGGCGACGTCCCCACCCCCGTGCCGGGGAAGAACCAGGTGCTCGTCCAGGTCATCGCCGCATCGCTCAATGCGGCCGACGCGTTCGTCATGCGCGGGGTGCCCCGCATGGTGCGGGTCGGGAACGGGCTGCGCCGCCCGAGGCGGCGCCGACTAGGCATGGACTGCGCCGGCATCGTGACCCAGCTGGGCCCGGGAGCCACACGCTGGCGCGTGGGCGACGCGGTCTTTGGGCAAGGCCTCGCTACCATGGCGGAGTTCGCGCTCGCCGACGAGGACCGGCTCGCCTCCCTGCCCGAGGGCGTGTCCCACCAGGACGCTGCCACCCTCCCCGTCGCCGGCACCACCGCGCTGCGGGCGGTCGACGTGGCGAACGTGGCACCGGGCCAGCGAGTCTTGGTGACCGGCGTCGCGGGCGGGGTCGGTCAGTTCGCTGCTCAACTGGCAGCACTGCGCGGGGCCGAGGTCATCGGCGTGTGCTCCGGACGCAACGTAGAGCGCGTTCGCGCACTCGGGATCGCGAACGTCCTCGACTACGAGACCCAGAACCCCCTGGACACCACCACGAAGTACGACGTCGTCCTCGACAACGCAGGCGGGGTGCGCATCCGGGACTGGCGTTCCGTGGTCGTTCGCCACGGCGTCATCCTGCCGAACAGCGGGGTGAAGGGACCCGACGGGGGCGCCCTCATGCGCGTCGCCAAGGCCCAATGGCATGGGTTCATCGCACCGCAGCGCGTGCGGGTCTTCTCCGGAACCGTCACGACTCAGCAGCTCGACGAGTTGGGGAACCTGCTCGCCGCCCACCGCATCACACCTCTCGTGGACACGGTGTACCCCCTGGACCAGGCGACCGAGGCGCTCGCACGCGTGGCCACGCACCACGCCCGGGGCAAGGTCGTCGTCGCCGTCGCCCCCGAGGGGACGGCGACGAGGTGAGCGTCCGAGGCCGCCTGACCGGCTCGTCTGATCGCGAAGAGGTCATGCAGCCGAACACCGGGACGCCCTCGGTGAACGCTTCCTGGATCCGTGCGCCCCGGTCCCGTAGGAGGGCGATCGGAAAGGACCGTGAACCTGCCCATCCGCGATGAGCTCGTCCTGGGCACCCAGCCCGTTCCCGGAGACCAGGAGCGGCACCTGAGTGCGATCCTGCACGGCACGAAACGGCGACCGAAACCCCACCGGGTCGATCTGCGGGCGCCTGAGCGTTCCGACACGAGCACCAGAAACGGGCCGTCGTGACGCACACGCGGGCTCCACTGCGTAAGATCCAGGGGCCAGAGGACGAGAAGGTCGATGACGCCACCGCAGACCAGCGGACCGCCCTCGGCCCCCGCCCGAGGGCGTGGCCAACAGCAGTGGACGACGGACAGAGGTTGACACGCACCATGGGTGAGGGCAAGCGGTACCCCACGATCTACGACGTCGCCGAGCGCGCCAACGTGAGCATCGGGACGGTGTCGAAGGCATTGAACACTCCGGCGCGCGTCGCCGAGCCGACCCGCCGGCGCGTGCTGGACGCCGTGGCGGAGCTCAACTTCGTCCCGAAGGCCGCCGCTACCTCACGCGCCCGCAAGGGTGTGGGCCGGATCGGCGTCTTCGCCCCCTTCTCCTCGTTCGAGTCCTTCCACCAGCGACTCAACGGGGTGCTGCTCGCCACCTCGACGGCCGCCTCGGCCATCGAGGTCGTCGTGTTCGACGTGGAGTCCGCGGCGGAGTCGGCGCGGGCGCTGGAGAGCCTGCCGAGCCTGCGCTCCCTCGACGGCCTCATCATCATGTCGGTGCCCTTCGGGGAGAAGCCCGCTGCGGCCATGCGCCGGGCCCGCATGCCCGTGGTGCTGGTCGACCTCGAGGGTCACGGCTTCCCCTCAGTGACGACCGACGACAAGACGGGCGGAGCCCTGGCCGCCGATCGGCTCATCACCACCGGGCGTCGGCACCTCGCCTTCCTCGGACACAGCCAGGTGCAGCAAGACCATCTCTCCGCGTCGCTTCGCCGCTTCGACGGGTTCAGCCAGCGGGTCGCGGACCACGGCGTGGATCTCCCTCCGTCCCGCGTGCTCCTGGTGCCGCGAGGGTTCGACGCCACCGTCGCCGGCATCGAAGCGCTCCTGCGAGACCAGCCCGACATCGACGGCATCTTCGCTCACACCGACGAGCTCGCCGCCATTGCGCAGCTCGCGGTCCGCGCGGACGGACGCCGGGTGCCCGAGGACGTCGCCGTCATCGGCTTCGATGACGGATCCACCGCCGTCGCGGCCGATTTGACCACCGTCCGCCAGGAACTGCGCGAGAGCGGTCGCTGGGCCGCGGCCACGTTGCTGAACCTGCTCGCGGACCCCGACAGGGTCACCCCGTCCCTCACGCTTCCGGTCTCCCTCGTGCGCCGTGGCTCCGCGTAGCTAGCACCCCTCCGCCTGGTTGACACTCACCCACTCTCGCCCAAGGGTAAAAGTGCTTTCGAGCAAGATCTTTTTCCTCATCGACAATGGAGACGACATGAGACGCGTACTCACCGGAGCGATCGCAGCGGTCGCGGTGCTCGGCCTGGCTGCCTGCAGTTCGGGCGCCGGTTCGACACCGACGGCGACCACCTCGGCCAACACCCAGAACGCCGCCCTGATCAGCGCGGCCAAGGACGCCGCCACCAAGATCGCGGGCGGCCAGACCATCGGCGGCAAGGTGACCCTCCTGGGCGCCCTGGGCGGCGACCAACTCGACCAGTACCTCGCCGCGTTCAAGCCCTTCGAGGAGGCGACCGGCATCAAGGTCGAGTACGAAGGCACCCGCGACATGCTCTCGGTGCTCCAGACCCGCGTCCAGGGTGGTAACCCGCCCGACGTCGTGTCCAACCCGAGCCTGGGCCAGATGCGCCAGCTGATCAAGGACGGCAAGCTGCTGGCCCTCAACGACGTGGTCGATGTCGAACAGGTCAAGAAGGACTACGACTCCGGCCTCGTCGAGCTGGGCAGCCAGAACGGCACGCTGTACGGGCTCATGCAGACCTCCGCACTGAAGGGCATGGTCTACTACAACCCCGAGAAGTACCAGGGTCCGACCAACGCGGCAGACTGGAACGCCCTCAACACGTGGGCCACCCAGCAGGCAGACGCCGGCAACACCCCGTGGTGCCTCGGCGTCGAGAACGGCGCCGCCAGCGGCTGGATGTCCACCGACTGGATCGAGCAGTTCGTCCTGACCACCTACGGCACCGAGGTCTGGGACTCGTGGGCCAACGGTGAACTGTCCTGGAACTCACCTGAGATCCGCGCCGCGTTCGAGGCCTTCGGCAAGATCGCCACCGACACCAAGATGGTCAACGGCGGCCCCCGCGCCGTCGTGTCGACCGACTTCATCAAGGGCTCGCTGCCGCTGTGGGCAGACCCGCCTCGCTGCAGCCTCACGTTGCAGGCCGACTGGCTCGGCGCGACGGTCACCACGCAGGTGCCCGGCACCGTCGAAGGCAAGTCTGTGGACTTCTTCATGTTCCCGGCCGTCAACTCCGCCAACTCGGGGACCATCGAGACGAGCGGCGAGATGCTGGGCGCGTTCAACGACACCCCGCAGGTGCGCGCACTGATGGCCTACGCGGCCACCGAGCAGAGCCAGGCGCTCATTGCGACCACCGGTTCGTGGCTGTCGGCCAACAAGTCGGTGTCTCTCGACGTGTACCCCACCGACGCCCGCCGCAAGGCCGCGCAGGTCATCTCTGAGGCCAAGGCCGTGCGGTTCGACGCTTCCGATCTGATGCCGTCGTCGGTCACCCAGGCGTTCTGGTCCGGCACCCTGACCTACATCACCAGCCCTGACAAGCTCGACGAGGTGCTCGGCACCATCGAAGCCGCTCGCCTGGCTGCGCGCTGATCGGTTGCACCCATGCCCACAGTGGTTGTAGCGCTCCTCGCCGGCATCCTAGTGCCGATCGGGCTGATGCTCTACCTGCTCGCGGGGGAGGCGCTCCTCAAGCGCCTCCGCCCGCGCAGGGCCCGCAGCGCGCGCATTGCCTTGTGGCTCGCGCCTGCGGGCATCCTGCTCGGCGGGATGCTCATCTACCCCCTCATCCGAACCATCATCTTGAGCTTCCAAGGGGTCGACGGCTCCGGATTCGTCGGATTGTCCAACTATGTGCAGGCGTTCACCCGCTCTGACACCCTGATCGCGATCCGCAACAACCTGCTGTGGCTCGTGGTCTTCACCTCGTTCGTCACCGTCATCGGGATCGCGATCGCGACGCTCGGTGACCGCGTCAAGTACGAGAAGCTCGTGCGCACCATCATCGTGCTGCCGACGGCCATCTCGTTCGTCGGCGCCGGCGTCATCTGGAGTTTCGTGTACTCCTATGAGCCGCCCGGCCTCGAGCAGACGGGGACGCTCAACGCGATCTGGACCACGGTGTTCCCTGGCTCGGATCCTGTCGCATGGCTGGCCGACGAACGCACCGTCAACGGAGCCCTGATCTTCATCGGCATCTGGATGTCGGTCGGGATGGCCTCAGTGATCCTGTCGGCGGCCATCAAGGGCGTCCCCGGCGAGACCCTCGAAGCGGCGCGGATCGACGGCGCCTCGGAGTGGGCCATCTTCTTCCGCATCCTGCTGCCTCAGATCTCCACCACGGTCGTCATGGTGATCACGCTCATGGGGATCAACAGCCTCAAGGTCTTCGACATCATCTACGTGCTGACCAACGGGAACTACGGCTCCCAGGTGCTGGCCACCAGCATGTACTCGGAGCTGTTCGCCGCACAGAACTTCGGCACCGCCTCCGCGATCGCCGTCGTTCTCCTCCTTGCCACGGCCCCCATCATCGCCGTGAACATCCGATTCTTCCGAGAGGGGCGGTGAACACCGTGTCGAAGAATGGCTCCCGTTGGCTGCCCGCGCTGGGTAAGCACGCAGCCCTGATCCTGCTCATGGCGATCTGGATCGTGCCGGTCTTGTCACTGCTGATCAGCTCGTTCCGGCCCGCCTACGACATCACGAACTCGGGATGGTGGACGGCGATTCTCCCGCCGTACCAGTTCACGCTGGACAACTACGAGTCGGTCATGACGCGCAACGGCATCGGCCGCAACTTCCTCAACAGCGCCGCCATCACCATTCCTGTCACCCTCATCACCGTCGCGGTGGCCGCGGTCGCGGGCTACGTGTTCGGACGCTGGAAGTTCGCCGCTCGCGAGTGGCTGTTCGTCATCGTTCTCGCACTGCTCAGCGTCCCGCTCCAGATGACGCTGGTGCCCGTGCTCCAGATGTTCAGCAACCTCGGCATCGTGGGGACGTTCCCCGCTGTGTGGATCGCCCACGTCGGCTATGCGCTGCCGTTCTCCATCTATCTGCTGCGCAACTTCTTCGCGAACGTGCCCGAGGAACTGTTCGAGTCCGCCGCCATCGACGGCGCCTCGGAGATGCAGCTCTTCTTGCGGATCGCCGTCCCGCTCGCCGGCCCGGCCCTTGCGGCCGTCGCCGTGTTCCAGTTCATGTTCGTCTGGAACGACCTACTGGTCTCCCTGATCTATCTCGGCGGAAGCCCGGACGTCGCACCGCTGACCGTCGCGGTGTCGAACCTCGTGAACTCCCGCGGCGAAGGCTGGGAGGTCCTCACGGCGGCCGCCTTCATCCTGATGTCGGTCCCGATCATCGTCTTCTTCTCGCTGCAACGCTTCTTCGTGCGGGGCATGCTGGCCGGAGCGATCAAGTGAAAGAGGAATCGCGCGTGATCTTGAATGCACCCACCCAGGCCTGGCTGACGCGCATCGCCGCCCTCGGACGTCCCGAGTACGACGACTTCGCCACCGAACGCGAACGGCGCCTGGTGGAGAGCGCGCAGCTCAGCGACGGATTCGTCGGCGCGCTGCCCGGAGGCATCACGGTCCGGGAGCACCGCGTTGGAGACGGCCTCCTCGTGCGGGAAGTCCGCGGGCAAGCGGCCGACGGCCCTCTGCCCGCCTATCTCCTGCTCCACGGCGGCGCCTTTTGGCACGGGTCGGCTACCGAGTCGGTCAACATGGTGATCGCGGCGAACCGGGCCCTTCAGGCCGGCGTCGCGGTGTTCCTGGCCGACTACCGCCTGGCGCCCGAGTTTCCGTGCCCTGCGGCCATCGACGACACCATCGAGGTGCTCCGCTGGCTGCAGCAGGAGGCCGGCACCTTGGACCTGGATCCGTCCTGCCTCCTCCTGGGCGGCATCTCGGCAGGGGCGAACATCGCGACCGCCGCGGCCGCCCGGGTCACGGGCGAGGGCCTCATCGCGGGCCTCGTCTTGGAAGTACCGGCCGTCGATCTGCGACCGGACGGCTCCTGGGACGAACGTTTCGCGGCGATCAACGGCCTCGACTCCACCGAGGACATGACGCGGCTCTACGCGGGCGGGCTACCCGCCGACCACCCGGACATCTCCCCCGTCCTGGTCGACGTCACCGCCTTCCCGGCCACCCACATCGTGACCGCCGAATACGACCCCCTGCGCGGCGGTGGCGAGATCCTCGCCACGCGGCTGCGGGAGGCGGGCGTCCGGGTCACCGCCACCCGACACCTGGGTGCGCTGCACGGATCGCTCGGGCTGACTGGCGCCGACCCGATCGCCCAGGCGTGGCAGGACGACGTCAGTTCCGCTCTGCGGCGGCTCGTCGTCGCCACGGGCGCCTGAAACGGCTAGGGTCCCGGCTTCTCGCCGAGCCGGGACCCTGGCGCCACCCACCTCCCCTGGGGGCGCGACGCGGCACCAGGCGCCCTCACTCCCCGGAGGGCGTCCCGTCCTGCCCGGCGTCCCGCAGCAACAACGCGGCGACCTCCAGCCGCACCTGCTGCTTCCCCCTCGGCGCCTGGCTACAGCACAGCACGCTGGGTCGACATCCGGTCGCTTGATGTCGAGGCGGGACGGGCACCCGCAGGCAGGTGGGATCGCCAGGCGCACGCCACGACGAGGAGGCAGCAGATCGCCACGGCCACTCCCCCGGTGAACAGCGCCGGGTAGGAGACCTGCGCCGAGAGCACGGCCAAGACCGCGGGGATGAAGAAGCCGGTGTAAGCGATGGCGTAGTACACCGCCGTCAGCCCTGCCAGGTCGTCGGGGCCCGCGATGCGTTGGACCTCGCTGAGCCCCGCCACCAACGCCAGCCCGTAGCCGACGCCGAGGACACAGGCGGCCGCGAGGACCAGGGCCAGCGACAGCACGGTCGTCGCGAGGGCGGCCAGCCCCATCCCGGTCGCGAGGAAGACCATCGCGATCACGGAGGCGCGGGCGGAGTGCCGGGTGTCGATCACCTTGCCCAGAATCTGCGCCCCCACACCACAGGCGAGCGTCAACGCCGTGACGAGCGCCGACACGGCAATCGGCATGCCGGCCGCATGCTCACGCATCAGCCCCGGCAGAACGGCATACGCGCTTCCGACGCTGCCGAACACCCAGGGCGTCAACGGGACGACCACGCGCAGGAACCGCCGGTGCCCGATCGGCGGGACGCGGAGATCGTCGCGCAGCCGGGGCCTGGACCCCACCGGCTCGACGGCCCGCGTCTCCGGGACGCCGAGCAGCCAGACTCCCGTGACCAGCGTCAGGGCGATGTGGAGGACGTAGGTCGACGCGGTGGGCCACGGCCCCCATTGGGCGAGGGCCCCGGCGAGGCCCGCCCCCACCAGGAAGCCGACCGTCAGCGACATGGACGCCCGCCCGGGGCCTGCGTCCGGTCGACCCTCGAGCACCGAGAGTTCCTTGATCCAGGTCGTTCCGACCGCCATCACCAAGCCCAGAGCGGCTCCGCAGAACACGCGCCCGAGTGCGAGCAGCGCGGGTGAGTCGGGACCCAGGGCGAGGATGAGCGACCCCAGCAGGCTCAGCGGCGCGGCTGGGAGCATCAAGGGACGTCGGCCGTACCGGTCCGACAGGGGCCCGCCGGCCAGCAGGGCTGGAATGATCCCCACAACGTACGCGCCGAGGAGGACGTCGACGGTCACGGTCGAGAAGTGCGACACCTCCCGGTACATGACCAGCAGCGGGGTGAACTCGTTGCCGCCCCAGGCCACCGCGAACATGGACCCGCCGACCGCCAGCCACGCTCCCGCAAACGTTGAGGCATCGAGATCTCGCGGGGTCGCTGCCGCGGGCTGTGCCGGACCGGCTCCTGCGCTCGCGCGCACACCGCACTCGGTCGTCGTAGCGGCGGGTCTCGGCGCGCTCATCGCGCGTCCGTCTCGCCGGACGCGTGTGCGCGGTGCAGGTGCCGGCGCAGCGCAGTGGAGAACCCGACGGCGTCGCCTGCTTCGATGAGCGCGACCAGGTCGGTGTGCTCGGCCACGAAGCCGCGCCCGCGCGTCTCGTCAGCCAGCATGGAGAGGGCGATCATGCGTTGCTGCCGTTCGCGCAAGGTGACGTAGAAGTCGAGCAGCAGGCTGTTCGCGCCGGCGGTCACTAGTTCGAGGTGAAACTGGGAGTCCTGCAGCGTGTAGCCGTCGAGATCGCCGGCGTCCAGCGCCTCGATCTGCCGCGCGACGATGGCGGTGAGCCTGCGGGCCAGCGCCTGGCGGGCACCGGGGGTTCGCTCCAGCAGCGCCTCTACCGCGTGCGCCTCGAGGAGGAGCCGGGCCTCGACGACGGCCTCGGCCTCACCGGGCGCGACCGGCACGACGAGGGCTCCCCGTTTGGGGTAGAGCCGGAGCCAGCCTTCCGTCTCCAGCCGGAGGAAGGCCTCCCGGACGGGCGTCCTGCTGAGCCCGAGCTGACCGGCGATCTCGCCCTCGCTGAGCATCATGCCTGCTGGCAGTCCGCCCGTCAGAATGAGGCGCTTGGTGTGCTGGTAGGCGGTCTCGGCGGCCGCCGGACGGTCGGCCGTCCTAGAGGGATTCAACATAGACACAAGATGAGTCTAAGACCGGTCGTCCCGCACCTGCCGCCGCATCTCAGCCCCCCGAGCGAGGACAACCGGAGACCACATGCGTACGTACGTACATATAGTTGTAGGATGTGGGCATGCCCGACTACTTCCGTGACGACCCTCGCAGCCACCGGGAACGCATGCTCGCCGGCGACCTCTACATTGCCGACGACCCCGACAACGCCGCCCTCGCGCAGCGCGCCGTCCAGCTCGCCGACGCCTACCACCAAGCGTTCGTCGCTGACCCCGAGGCCGCCCGGGGCCTGCTGACGGAGCTGCTGGGGCATCTGGGGGAGGGTGCCGTCGTGAAACCCCCACTGTTCGTCGACTACGGCGAGAACATTCACATCGGCGCCCGAACGTTCATCAACTACCAGCTGACCGCCCTGGACCCCGTGTCCATCACCATCGGGCAGGACTGCCAGATCGGCCCCAACGTTCAGCTCCTGACCCCCACGCATCCGCTCGAACCACAGCCACGCCGCGACAAGCTGGAAGCCGCCGAACCCATCGTGATCGGCGACAACGTGTGGCTGGGCGGCGGGGTGATCGTCTGCCCCGGAGTCACCATCGGGGACAACAGCGTGGTCGGAGCCGGTGCCGTCGTCACCAAGGACGTGCCGCCGAACAGCCTCGCCGTCGGCAATCCAGCCCGCGTCATCCGGCAGCTCGACGCATGACCGGGCCTCACCCCACGACCCGGCGACCGCGGCGCAGCGACCCCGACCGTCGCGCCCGGATCCTCACCAGCGCGCTCGACGTGGTCGCGGAGGTCGGCGTCGCAGGGGTGAGCCACCGCCGCGTCGCCACCGCTGCCGACATCCCGCTCGGGTCCATGACCTACCACTTCATCGGCATGGATGCCCTCCTGGAAGAGGCGTTCACCGCCTTCGCCGACAGCGTCGCCACCCGCTTCGAGGCCCGGCTGGCGCCAGCCAGGACCATCGCCGAGGCGCGCTCCGCCGTCGTCGCGTTCATCGCCGAGGACGTCTTCGCCGATCCCCGCGAACTGGTCCTCACCCAGGAGCTCTACACGCTCGCGGCCCGCCGTCCCGACTTCCGGAGGATCACCACCGCGTGGATGTCGCGCAGCCGCGCCGCACTGGAGCGCCACTTCGACCCCGAGACCGCACGCATCCTGGATGCGCTGCTGGAGGGACTCACCCTCCACCGGGCCCTCGACAACCAGCCACGCAGCACCGAGGAGATCCTCACCACGGTGCTGCGGATCACCACTCCGGAGCAAGCATGACCAGCGTCGTGACGGTTCTGGGCGCCACGGGGACCACCGGGCGCCTGGTCGCTCAGCGCGTGCTGGAGGCCGGCCACGGCATCCGCCGCGCCTCCCGCACCAGCCCCGTGCGGTTCGACTGGGACGCCCCCACCACCTGGGCGCCGGCCGTTTCCGGGGCGACTGCGGTCTACCTCGTTCCCGACGAGCGCCCTGGCGGCGTCGCCCGGCTCACGTCCTTCCTGCGCATCTGCCGGGCGGCCGGGGTGGAGCGCGCGGTACTGCTGTCGGCGCGCGACTGGATCGACGCCGACCTGCCCGCCGGACACGAACGGGAAGCCGCCGTCGAGGCCAGCGGGCTGGCCTGGACGATCCTGCGTCCCGCCTGGTTCGCTCAGGACTTCCTCACCATGCAGTGCTTCGCCGCCGGGGTGCGAGCCGGACGCCTGCCCTACAACAGCGGGACGGGAGCCGTCGCGTTCGTCGACGCCGCGGACATCGCCGACGTCGCCGTCGCGGCACTCACCGCGCCGGGACACGCCGAACGTCGCTACGAGTTGAGCGGCCTGTCCCCGGTCACGATGCCGGCGGCCGCCCGGACACTGTCCGAGGCGCTGGAGCGCCCGGTCGAGGCCGTCCCGATGCGCATCGACGACTATGCCGCCCACCTGAGGGAACTCGGGTACGACGACGCGGGCGTCCACGCCATGGTGTTCTTCTCCCGCGCAGCGCGCGCCGGAGAGTTGAGTTATCTGTCGTCCGGGACGCTGGAGGCACTGGGGCGCCCCGCCCGGTCGTTCGCCGAGTTCGTGACCGGGGCCGCGCGTTCCCCTTCCTGGCGGCCGCGACGACGATGAGCCTCAGGCAGGCGTGCGCTGGATCTTCGCCAACGCCTTACCGCGGGCCAGCTCGTCGACCACCTTGTCCATGACGCGGATCGTGCGCATCAGCGGGTCCTCGATCTCCTCGACCCGGTGACCGCAGATGACACCGGTCACGAGATCCGCCCCTGGATTGAGGGCGGGTGCCTGCGCGAAGAACTCCTCCAGGGTGCGCTCATCGGCCAGGGTCGCGGCGAGTCCGGCCGCGTCATAGCCGGTGAGCCACCCGAGCAGGTCGTCCAACTCGGCCTGCGAACGTCCCTTCTTGGTCACTTTGGTGACGTAGTGGGGGTAGATGCTGGCGAAGCTGACCCCGAAGATCCGGTGACCGGCCACGCGTCCTCCTCGTATCGTCGGCACCGCGGGCCTGCCCGCGAGATGCGCTCCAGCCTGGCGCCTGAGCCGCGGCTGTTCAAGCCCGGCGCACCCACCGGGCGCGAACCCGCCCGGCCACGCCCTCGCAGGACCAGCCCTCACAAGACCAGCGCGAGGGTCCCGGCGACGATGAGGGCCAATCCGATGCCCGCCCGCAGCGAGAGTCGCTCACCGAACACCAGAGCACCGAAGCCGATCGACACCAGGATGCTCAGCTTGTCCAGGGGCACCACGACGCTGGCGGGACCCTCCTGCAACGCCCGGTAGTAGCACAGCCACGACAGCCCCGTCGTCACGCCGGAGAGCACCAGGAACAGCCAACTGCGACCGTCGATGCCGCGGATCGCTCGCTGCTTGCCGGTCACCAACACGACCAGCCAGGCCATGAGCAGCACGACGCCCGTGCGGATCGCCGTTCCCAGCGTCGACTCCACCCCCTCGATGCCGACCTTCCCGAGGATCGCGGTCAGCGCCGCGAACAGTGCCGACCCTCCCGCATAGAGCAGCCACATCCAGCCTCCCGCAGGTCGGAGTGGCTCCCCCGCGTCCGCCCGGGCATGAGCGCGACGTTCGATCATCAGGTACGTGCCGAGTGCGATGAACACCATGGCCGCGACCACCAGCGCGTTGACCCGCTCCCCCAGGAACACGACAGCCAGCAGCATGGTGAGCACGGTGCTGGTCTTGTCGACGGGCACCACCTTGTTGACATCGCCGATCTGCAGAGCTCGGAAATAGCACAGCCAGGAGGCGCCGGTCGCGAGGCCGGAGAGTATGAGGAACAGCCAGGTGCGGCCATCGATCTGCCCGATCGTCGGCGCCGAGCCGACCATGAAGACGAGCGCCCAGGCCAGCACGAGCACCACGGCCGAGCGCAGTGCGGTGGCCAGGTTCGAGTCGACGTCACGGATGCCCAGCTTGGCCAGCACGGCCGTCACCCCCGCGAACAGTGCCGACCCCACGGCGAAGGCCATCCACATCGGTTCCCAGCTCCCTCGGTCTCCTGCCGTCGCCGGGATGGTTCCGCCCAGGGGGCCGCGGTGAGTCTACGTCGACGAGGATGCCTCCGAGCAGCGGTTGCCACGGCGGCGCCTCACTACACGGGGGTCCCCAGCCGATAGCCGACGCCGTGCACGGTCGCGATCAGGTCGCGTTCGGTCTTGCGGCGGACGTAATGCACATAGGTGTCCACGACACCCACCCGGTCTCCGGGATCGAAGACGGCGGCCAGCAGCTGTGCCCGCGTGAACGAGGCGTCCGGGGCAGCGGCCAGGACGGCCAGCAGCGCGGCCTCCTTGCCGGTGAGCTGGATCCGTCCCGCATAGGGCGACTCCACCACTCCCAGCCCGGGGAAGAAGGTCCAGCTCCCGACGCTCACGGCGTCCCGGGGGGCGGTGTAGTCCCGGGTGAGGGCGCGGATCCGGGCGTTGAGCTCGTCGAACTCGAACGGTTTGACGAGGTAATCGTTGGCCCCGGCATCCAGGCCTTCGACCTTGTCGGCGGTGGTGCCCAGCGCCGTGAGCAGGAGCACGGGGGTGGCATCGGCTCGGCGCCGCATCCACGCGACCAGGGCGGTTCCGTCCCCATCGGGCAGGCGACGATCGACGACGGCGGCCGCGAACAGCCCGTTCACCAGCAGGGCCCGCGCTCCCGCCAGATCGGACACCCAGGTGACGTCCCAGTCCAGCCCCAGCACCTCGACCATGATCGGGCCGAGGCGAGGGTCGTCCTCGACGATCAGCAGCGCGCTGCGATCACTCCCCATCGAACGGCTCCGGGGCGGGCGCCGACGCGGGCAGCGTCAGGCGAAAGATGGTGCCCTCGGGGCCGGTGCGCAGCACGGCGATCGCGCCGCCCCGCTCACTCAGGACGTCGCTGACCAACGCCAGCCCGATCCCGTGCGAGCTCGACGCGGCGGCCCCCAGGGGAGGGACGCCTCGGGCGAACCTCTCGAACACCCGCTCGGGCGCGATCCCGCGGATGCCGGGGCCACGGTCGGCGACATCGACCTCGACGACGTCACGACGGACCCGCGGCGTCACGCTCACCGACTTGCCTGCGGGGCTGTGCCGCACCGCGTTGTCGATCACGGCGGTGAGGACCCGCCGCACCGCCACCTCCGACAAGGCGACCCAGGCCTGCGGCGAGGAGGCCAGCACGATCCGGACGCCCGTGGCGTCCGCGCTCACCGCCAGCCCCTCGACCACCTCGGCCGCGACCGTCCCGACGTCACAGTGGCCCGCTGTCGCCTCGCCCGACGTGGCGGACGCGAGCAGTTCATCGACCAGGTGCGACATCACCGCCACGTCGGCCCGCAGATCGGCGGCCACCGCGCTGAGTCGGACGTCCCCCGCCGTCATCAGGGACAGATGCTGGGCGCGGGCGCTCAGGACCGCCAGCGGCGTGCGCAGTTCGTGGCTGGCGTCGCTGACGAATCGGCGCTGGCGCCGCAGCGCCTCAGCGAGCGGCTCGGTGGCCCGGCGCGCCGACCACACCGCGGTCACCCCGGAGGCGGCGATCGCGCTCACCCCCAGCACCAGGCCCGCGACGGCCACGTCGCCCGGTTCCAGGGAGACCAGCAGGCCACCTTCGCGTGGCCGGTCCGCCCCGGCGCCGAGACGCCACCCCAGGTAGGCGAACAGCAGCGTCGCCCCGATCAGGATCATCGCGGCGCTCAGCACGGCCACCTGGACGCCGACACGCCGGGCCGCCTGGGCGAAGACGACCTGGTCGGGATCGTGACCGCCGGCCACCTCCTCAGCGGTGTGCCCGCCCTGCGTCGAAGGCTCACACGGAAATCTTAGGAGGTTCTGAGGAGGGACCGTTCACACTGGAAGGCGGGCAGAAACCGAACCCGCCCACAAGGAGACGACATGGACATCATGGGATGGCTGGGCAACCTCACCAACGCGAGCGCTCTGCTGGCGTCGTTTGGACCCTGGGTGCTCGTCGGAATGGGCATCGTCGTGTTCATCGAATCCGGTCTGCTCTTTCCCTTTCTGCCGGGCGATTCGCTGCTGGTGACCGCCGCCATCCTCCGCGGCTCCCTCGGCATCACGGGGTGGCAGATCCTGCTGGTCGCCATCGCGGCCGCGATCGCCGGCGACCAGGCGGGGTTCTGGCTGGGGCGGCGGTTCGGGCGGGGCTTGTTCAAGCCGAACGCGCGCGTGCTGCGCACCGACCGCCTCGAGGCCGCGGAGGCGTTCTTCGACCGGCACGGGCCGATGGCGCTCGTGCTCGGGCGGTTCGTCCCCATCGTCCGCACCTACGTGCCGCTCGTGGCGGGCACCGCCAACATGCGCTATCGGCACTTCGCCTTGTGGAACATCCTCGGTGCCCTCTGCTGGGTGGTGGCCATGACGCTGGTCGGTGTCCTGCTGGGAGGCATCCCGGGTATCGCGCACAACATCGAGGCGATCATGCTGGTCATCGTGGGCATCTCCGTGGCCCCGCTGGTCGTCTCCACGGTCCGCTCGCGATGGGCCGCACGCCGAGCCGCCCAGGCCGAGCAGGCGTGAACGCCGCCCGGACGCAATCAACCTATGAGGAGATAGAGGCATGAAGATCATCACCGTCCACGGGTCGGGTTTGGGCACGTCGATCCTGCTTCAGCTCACCGCGCAGACCGCGCTGCAGCGGCTGCACGTCGACGCCACCGTCGAGGCGCTGGCCCGGGTGTCGGTCCACGGCTTCCTCCCGGACGCCGATCTCCTGCTGGTCAGCCCCGAACTCGCCGGGGGCCTCGCCAGAGCCGCGTCCATCGTGCGACCGGTGCACGATCCCCTCGACCTTGCCGAGGTGGCCAGGCAGATCTCGATAGGGCTAGGTCAGCGTTCCCCCTCGACGCGTTCGCCGCTCGTGCCGGTGTAGAGCGCACCCGCCTGTCGCCGGGTGAGAGGCGACACGGCAGAAAGGGTGTTCTTCAACGTCGGGGTAGGCTGACCGCCACAGCGTGGCACCTGGACCAATATCTCGACATTTAAGGCTCACCCATGATCGAGCTGACCGGCGTGACCAAGACCTACCCCGACGGCACCGTTGCGGTGGACGACTTCAGCGCCCAGTTCCCACCCCACAAGACCACCGTCCTCCTCGGTTCCTCCGGCAGCGGCAAGACGACGATCCTGCGGATGGTGAACCGCATGGTCGACGCCTCCGCGGGCACCATCACCATCGACGGCGAGGACATCGCCGGACGCGATCCGGTGAAGCTGCGCCGCAGCATCGGCTACGTGATGCAGAACGGCGGGCTGCTCCCCCACCGCAGTGTGCTGGACAACATCGCGACCGTCCCGCTGTTGAACGGCGTCGGCAAGGCCGCCGCACACAGCCGGGCGCGTGACCTCATGGACCTGGTGGGACTGGACGAGAAGCTGGCCCGGCGCTTCCCCGCTCAGCTCTCCGGCGGCCAGCAACAGCGCGTCGGCGTCGCTCGCGGACTGGCGGCCGACCCGAACATCCTCCTCATGGACGAACCGTTCGGGGCCGTCGATCCGCTGGTCCGTGCCGAACTCCAAGACGAACTGCTGCGCATCCAGCACACGCTGGCCAAGACCATCGTGTTCGTCACCCACGATGTGGACGAGGCCCTGCGGCTCGGCGATCAGATCATCCTGCTGGCCGACGGGGGCCACGTCGCCCAGCGCGGCACGGGTCCCGATCTGCTGGGCGCCCCGGCCAGCGCGTTCGTGGCCGACTTCCTCGGCCTCGACCGTGGCTCCCGGGCACTGTTCGACCGTGACGGCGTCCTGGTCGACGCATTCGGTCGCGCCGCTGGCGTCCTGACCCAGGACGCGCCCGCGTGAACTGGCTGCTCAACAATCTCGGGGTGGTGGGCGACTACCTGCTCAGCCATCTCGGGCTCGCGCTGCCGCCGATCGTGGCGAGCTTCATCCTGGCCATCCCGCTCGGCTGGCTGGCCAACCGTTTCGGCTGGCTGCGCACGCCGCTGCTGACCGGGGCCGGGCTCACCTATGCGATCCCCTCGCTGCCGCTGTTCATCGTGCTGCCGATCATCCTCGGCACATCCGCCCGGGACCCGCTCAACATCGTCGTGGCCCTCACCTTGTACGGGCTCGCTCTGATGGTGCCCTTGACCGCCGACGGCCTGCGCCAGGTCAACCCCGCCGCCCTGGACGCCGCGAAGGCGATGGGATATCCGCCCGTGCGGCGATTCCTCACCGTGGAGCTGCCCCTCGCCGGGCCGACGCTGCTGGCTGGCCTGCGGGTGGTCGCGGTGAGCACCGTGTCGCTGGTGACCGTGGGCGCCGTGCTCGGCATCCCCAGCCTCGGGCTGCTGTTCACCGACGGCTTCCAGCGGGGGATCCTCGCCGAGATCATCACCGGCATCCTCCTCACCGTCGCGGTGGCGCTCGTCCTGGACGCCGTCCTGGTTCTGGCGGGACGCCTGCTGCTGCCGTGGACGCGTCCTGTCCGCGTCGTGTCAGACGTCCACCCGGCTCACGAGGAGGTGCCCGCATGAACTACCTGGTGGAGGCGTTCGCCTGGCTGGCCGATCCCTCCCGTTGGCCCGGGCCGAACGGGATCGGGCTACGGCTCGGCGAGCACATCGCCTACTCCTTCGCCGGCGTCCTGCTCGCGTGCCTCGTGGCGATCCCGGCCGGCTGGTGGGTGGGCCACACCGGCCGGCTGCGCGGCCTGGCCGTCAGCCTGTCCGGCGGCGCCCGCGCCCTGCCCACCCTCGGGCTGGTCACCCTGCTGGGGATCCTGTTCGGAATCGGGCTGGTCGGCCCGATGGTCGCCTTCGTCGTTCTGGCGTTGCCCTCGGTGCTGGCCGGCGCCTACTCGGGGGTCGAGTCGGCCGACCGACAAGCCGTCGACGGCGCACGCGCCTCGGGGATGACCGAGCTGCAGGTCCTGCTCCGCGTCGAGGTCCCGCTGGGACTCCCGCTCCTGGTGGGCGGCATCCGGTCGGCGTTTCTGCAGGTGATCGCCACCGCCACGCTGGCCGCCTACGTCGGGGCGGGCGGGCTGGGCCGGTTCCTGTTCCTCGGGCTGAAGACCCAGGACTACGCGCAGATGCTGGCCGCCTCCTTGTTGGTCGTGGCGCTCGCCCTCGTCGTCGACGTGGCCTTCGCGACGATCCAGCGCCTCGCCTCTCCCGCCCGTTTCCGCTGAGCTTTCATCCATCGACTGAGCTTTCATCCATCGAAAGGAACCCGTCATGTCCCTCATCTCACGCCGCCGCCTCGGCGCGCTCACAGCCCTGGCCGGCCTCGGTGTCGTCGCGGCCGGCTGCTCCACCGGCAACCCTTTGGGCACCGCGTCCTCGACCGCCTCGTCGACAGCGTCCGGGGCCGCGCTGGTGATCGGTTCCCAGCAGTACTACTCCAATGAGATCATCGCCGAGCTGTACGCCCAGGCGCTGGAGAGCGTCGGCTTCCAGGTCACCCGGCAGTATCAGATCGGGCAGCGGGAGATCTATCTGCCGGAGCTCGAGGCAGGCAAGATCGACGTGATCCCCGAGTACAGCGGGAACCTGCTGCAGTACTACGACAAGTCGGCGACGGCCACCGACGCCGACCAGATCGCCACCGCGCTCGCCCAGGCGCTGCCCACGGGCCTGCGCGCCCTCACCGCCGCGGCGGCCTCCGACCAGGACTCCTACACGGTCACCAAGGCGT
The DNA here is from genome assembly GCF_036744435.1 of Propioniciclava sp. NCBI lineage: Bacteria > Bacillati > Actinomycetota > Actinomycetes > Propionibacteriales > Propionibacteriaceae > Propioniciclava > Propioniciclava sp. Next base: position 19,059 of record NZ_DAIOIA010000023.1, read on the forward strand.
TCGCCGACCAGTACGGGCTGGCCGCGATCGGTGACCTGACGAAGGCCCCCCAGCCGCTGAAGATCGCCGCCAACAGCGAATTCGCCACGCGTCCCTACGGACCCGACGGGGTCAAGCAGGTCTACGGCGTCGACCTGCAGCTGGTCCCGGTCGAGGACTCCGGCGGCCCGCTGACGCTGCGGGCGCTCACCGACGGCACCGTGCAGATCGCCGACCTGTATACCGCCGATCCCTCCATCGCGAAGAACGGCCTCGTGATCTTGTCCGATCCGAAGAACCTGATCCTGCCGCAGAATGTGACGCCGATCGTGTCCACCAAGGTCAACACGTCCGCCGCGGCCGCCATCGAGGCGGTCAACGGGCAGCTCTCGGTGGCCGATCTGCAGCAGCTCAACGCCCGCAGCGTCGACGAGCAGGCGAAGTCCGCCGACATCGCGTCCGCCTGGCTGAAGAGCAAGGGCCTGGTCTGAGCCGAGTGGGGGCGGCTCGCGCACCGCTGGCACAATGGGCAGGTGCCACAGGACCTGAACGCGCGAGCCACCCCCGCCCGACTGCCCGCCAGCGATCGGCTGCGGCTGCAGGTCGGCACCCTGCTGGGTGACGCCGCCGCCGTCGTGTCGCGCGCGCTGGGCAAGGGCTCGGGGGCGTCGATCCGGGGACAGATCCTGACCCGCGTCCACCCCGACGCCTTCGCCGACCTCGTTGCGGGCCGCCGGATCGCCTCGGTGACCGGCACCAACGGGAAGACCACCACCACCCACTTCCTGGCCGCCGCGCTGCGGACGGCCCTCGGGACGGACGCCGGTCGGCTTGTCACGAACGCCGACGGCGCGAACCTGCACTACGGCATCGCCTCCGCATTGGCGAAGGCCCCCCACGCCGATCTCGCCGTCCTGGAGACCGATGAGCGGGTCGTGAAGGACCTGATCGCCCATGGTCGCCCCGAAGTCCTGGTGCTGCTGAACTTCAGCCGCGATCAGCTCGACCGCAACCACGAGATCAAGTTCCTGGCCCGCTCCTGGCGTGATGCGCTGGCGGCAGCCGGCGAGGCGGGTCCCGTCGTCGTGGCCAACTCCGACGATCCGCTGGTGGTGTGGGCCGCCCGGGGCGCCTCCCGGACAGTGTGGGTGGACACGGCCTCCACCTGGACCGCCGACGCTGCGTTATGCCCCCAGTGCGGCTCGCTGCTGCAGCGCACCAACCCGTCCGAAGGGTCCCCCACCGGGGCGTGGGACTGCCCGGGGTGCGACCTCACCGAGCCGCCTGCCGACTACCGCGTCCGGGGCACGGAGATTGAGTTGCCCAACGGTGAGCGGGTCGCCTCCCAGCTCAACGTCCCGGGCGCCTTCAACGTCGCCAACGCAGCCTGTGCCCTGGCCGCCGCCGTCGAACTGGGCGTCCCCGTCCCTGATGCGCTCGCGGGCTTCACGACGGTGCGGTCGCCCGCAGGGCGCTTCGCCGTGGCGCCCATCGGCGACTCCCTCCTGCGCCTGGTGCTGAGCAAGAACCCGGCCGGCTGGTCAGAATCACTGCCTCTGCTGGGCAGCGACCCGGTGATCTTGGCCATCGACTCCGTCGCCGCCGACGGCAAGGACGTCTCCTGGTTGTGGGACGTGGACTTTGAACAGCTTCGCGGGCGTCGGGTGATCTGCTCGGGCCCCCGGGCCTACGACCTGGCCGTTCGTCTCGACTATGGCGACGTCGCCCACGAGGTGATCGGCGACATCGCCGATGCCGTCCGCTCCGTGCGCGGAACCACCGTCCCCATCGACGTGATCGCCACCTATACCCCGTTCCAGAAGTTGCTCAAGATGGCAGGCCTGCGATGACCGTGAAGATCGTGTTGGTGTACCAGTCCCTCCTGGGGATCTACGGAGACCAGGGCAACTCGAAGGTCCTGGCGCGTCGCCTGCAGTGGCGGGGCATCGAGGCTGAGGTCGTCATGGTTGAGCCGGGCGAGGAACTCCCCCGCGACGGCAGCCTCTATCTGCTGGGCGGGGGCGAGGACAACGCGCAGACCACCGCGGTCCGGGAGTTGCGCCGGGGCGGGGAACTGTTCGACGCGCTCGGCGAGGGAGCGATCCTCTTCGCCGTGTGCGCGGGCTACCAGATCTGCGGGCACACGTTCACGATCGGCGAGAACGACGAGGTCCGGGAAGGCCTCGGCCTGCTGGACGTGGAGACCCGGCGTGGCCCCGTGCGCGCCGTCGGAGAGATCCTGACGCGCTGGACGAAGCCGGACGGCACGACCTCGCAGATCACGGGTTTCGAGAACCATGGCGGCTACACGACGCTCGGCCCGCAAGCCACCCCGCTGGCGCACGTGGAGGTCGGCATCGGCAACGACGGACGCGGGACGGAGGGCGCGTTGCAGGGCAACGTCGTCGCCACGTACCCGCACGGGCCGGTCCTGGCCCGGAACCCGGAACTGGCGGACTACCTGCTGGAGCGGGCCCTGGGGCGGCCCCTGGAGCCCCTGAGCCGCGCCGCGCAGGAGATCGCCGGGCTCCGTCGCGAGCGGCTCGCCTTCGTACGACGTTAAGCCGTCCGATTCGCATTTCGGCTCTGAGTGCACTACAGTTCTTTCTCGCGCGCACCGCTAGCTCAACTGGCAGAGCAGCTGACTCTTAATCAGCGGGTTCAGGGTTCAAGTCCCTGGCGGTGTACCAGTGCAAGGGCCCGGAGGCAGATGCCTCCGGGCCCTTGCTGTTCTCCCCCGTGCGTCGTCATAGAGGGGCTCTCCTGCACCAAGGCAGCCCCGTCCGCGAGGTGGCCGGGAGCATCCCCGAGCCCCCTCGCGCGAGATCACCGCGTCGGGGCTCTCACTTCCCCCCGCCTGCGGTCAGGCCCGCCACGATCCGGCGCTGGAAGACCAGCACCAAGATGATCAGCGGCACGGTCAAGATGACGCCCGCAGCCATGATGCTGCCCCACGGCGTGTCGAAACCGTACTGACCTGTGAACTTGCTGATCGCGACGGTGGCCGTGTACATGTCCGACCGGGTCGCGAACGTCAGCGCGATGAGGAACTCGTTCCACACTGCGATGAAGGTGATGATCGCCGTGGTGAAGATGCCCGGCGCGGCAAGCGGGAGGATCACCCGCACGAAGGCCTGCCCCGGCGTGCAGCCGTCCACCATCGCGGCTTGTTCCAGCTCCACCGGCAGCTGCCGGAAGAAGGCCGTCAGGTTCCACACGCACAACGGAAGCCCGAAGCTCAGCGACGGGATGATGAGCGCCTGGTAGGTGTTCATCCAGTTCACCGGGAACCACGGGTAGGACGCGGTGAAGAGCTTGAACAGCGGGATCAGCAGGGTGATCCCGGGGAACATCGAACAGGCGATGATGATCGCCAGCACGGCGCCCTTGAAGCGGAACCGGAGCCGGGCCAACGCGTAGGCCGCCAGGATGCCGAACACCAACGTGAGCGCTGTGACCACGGTGGACACGATGATCGAGTTGACGATGGCCCGACCGAAGTTGTTGCTCGGGTCGAAGACCCCGACGTAGTTGGCCAGCGACGCCGGGATCGGCCAGAAGTCGGTGCTGCGTCCCATGGTGGGCAGCCGCAGCGAACTGACGATCATCCAGTAGAACGGCACCAGGCAGTAGATGACGATGACGGCCATGCCCAGCACGCCACCGGCCATGAGCGCGATGTCCTTGCCGGAGCGCTTGCGGTGGGCGAGCGCGTGGACCTCCGCGGCGGAGGTACGGACGTGGGTCTGCGTGGTCATGTGGGGGAATCTCCGCTCGTGATCGTGCTGCGGACGGGCTGGGGTGCGGGACGCCCCTCGGCCTTGGCCGTGCGGGCGGCGATCCGACGGCGCTTGCGCGCCTCGGCGAGTGCCTTGGTCTCGGGATCACCCACGACATCGGCGCCCAGCAGCTTCACGAACAAGAACGCCACCACGACGATGTAGAGGAACAACACGATCGAGTACGCCGCGGCCGGGCCGTAGCGCAAAGCGTTGTTCTCGAAGTAGGCGAACATCGACAAGGTCTCCACCGAGTACTTGCCCGCGCCGATCATGCCGAACGGCAGGTCGAACATCCGCATGGTGTCGAGGGTCCGGAACAGGACCGCGACGACCAAGGCGGGCTGCACCAGCGGAAGGGTGATCCGGGTGAACTGCTGCCAGGCGCTGGCGCCGTCGACCCGGGCCGCTTCGTAGACCTCGTCGGGGATCGTCTGCAGACCGGCCAGCGTGAGCAGGCCGATGAAGGGCGCCGTCTTCCACACGTCGGCGATGATGACCGCCCACTGGGAGTAGGAGTTGTCGGCCAGCCACAGGATGTCCTGCCCCAGCAGCTTGTTCGCCACGCCGTTCGCGTCGAAGATCAAGGCCCACATCTTCGCCGACACGATGGTGGGGATCGCCCACGGCACGAGGATCGCGGCGCGCACCAGGCCACGCCCGCGGAACGCCTTGCTCATGATGACGGCCATGGCCACGCCGATGATCGTCTCTGCGACGACGCAGACCACGGTGAAGAACGTGGTGTTCAAGAAGGCGTTGACCAGGCGGTCCATGCTCCCGAACACGCCGATGACGAGGGTCGGGTTGGTGAAGATGTTGGTGAAGTTGGACAAGCCCACGAACTGCTCGCCCGACTGGAGGATGCCCGTGCTGGGGTCGATGCCGCTGTTGCTGGCGAACAGCGACTCACGCACCGAGAACAGAATGGGAAAGCCGACCACGAGGGTGATCACCAGCATGGTCGGCGAGACGAGGGCGGCGGCCAGGGCGCCCTGCCCGTCGCTCAGCAGGTTCTTCTTGCGCCGATGATCCGGCGATGCGGACGGCTTCGTTGCCGTCACAGATGCTGTCATAGGGTGCTCCTTTCCTTCTGCCGAACCAATGGCCCGGCGTGACGCGTCGGTCACGCCGGGCCATCAGGTTCAGTGATGGCCTCGAACTACTTGACGAGTTCCGTCAGCTTGGTCTGCAGTTCGTCGAAGGCGACCTGAGCCGTCTTCTGACCCTGCAGGGTGGCGTAGCTGGCGTCTTGGATGGCCAAGGTGACGTCGGCGTACTTCACGGCCTTCGGGCGGGGCTTGGCGGTCGCGATCGAATCGCCGAGATCCTTCAGGTAGGGGAACTCCGCCTGCAGCGAGGTGTCGGAGTACAGCGACTCCACGGTCGGGGCCAGCGAGGAGGTCTCCAGGCGGCGCTTCTGGTGCTCCTGAGTGTTCATCCACTTGATGAACTCCATCGCGGTGCCCTTGTTGTCGGCGAACTTGGAGATCGCCATGTTGTGGCCGCCCAGCGTCGAGACGCCCGGGCCGTCCTTGCCCGGCAGCGGGGCGACGGCGAACTTGCCGGCGACCTGCGAGGAGCCGTCCGTCTTCTCAGCGAGCTGGTAGACGTAGGGCCAGTTGCGCAGGAACAGCAGCTTGCCGTCCTGGAACGCCTGGCGGGACTCCTCCTCCTTGTAGGTGATGGCTTCCTTGGGGATCATCCCGCTCTCGAACCCGTCCACCAGCCACTGCACGCCGCTGACGGCGGCAGGCGTGTTGACGGCAGGCGTGCCCGCAGCGGTGAGGACCTCGCCGCCGGCGGAGTTGATCGCCTCGGAGACGTTCACCGTCAGGCCCTCGTACTTCTGGAACTGGCCGGCGTAGCAGGACATGCCGGACTGCTCGGGCAGCACGGCGTCACAGACGGCCTTCATCTCGGCCCACGTCTTGGGAACCTGGAGACCCTTGGCGTCGAGGAGATCCTTGCGGAAGTACAGCAGCGCTCCATCGGAGGTCGACGGGTAGCCGTACACCTTGTTGAAGTACGTCACGGAGTCGACGGCGCTGGAGAGCATCGAGGTCAACGGGAACTTGTCGGCGGGGAGTTCCTCCACCCACTGGTTGGCAGCGAACTCCGCAGTCCAGACGACGTCCATGCTGATCACCGAGAACTCGCCGGACTTCGCCGTCGCGCGCTGCACCATCGCATCGCGCTGCTGGTCGGCACTGTCGCTGAGTTCGACGAGGGTGACCTTCTCGTTCGGGTTCGCGGCGTTCCACTCGTCGATCTCCGACTTCAGGTTGCCGGAGGTGTCTTTGCCCTGGGCGTAGGTGATGGGGCCCTTCTTCGTCCAATCCGCGGTGGAGGTACCTCCGCCCGCGGAGCCGGTGGCCGCCGGCGTCGAAGAACAAGCGGCAGTCGCGAGCACTCCGGCGGCGGCGATGGACGCCACGAGCGCGCGCTTCACGGTCTTGTTGTTCATCAAACCTCACTTCTCTGTGACGGCTCGCACGGACCTGCGGGCCTAGTTCGTGGCACTCAAAGTAGACCCGCTCGCTCCATGACGGAAGTAACTACACCCCATCGTTATCAATCTTTGACTTCGTGGGAAGTGGTCCTTGAACGATCACATATCGCCTAGTGAACACGAAGTGAACGCTGCAGGCACAGACCCGCCCGTGCCCGCTCTGTGTTTTTGTGTGGGAACTCGGAGGCCGCGGGGACCTCGCGGGTCAGTTGCCGCGCGCCAGGGAGCGCAGCACGACCAAGAGAGCGATGCCACCCACGACCGCGGCGGCCAAGGCGATCACCTGTGGCGCCTTGATGCTGCCGTCGGCATGGACGAACTGCGCCTTGACGCCACCCACCTCGTCGGCGACGAAGTCCTTGGCGTCCTGGACACCGCGCGCGACGATGACCTTCGGGTGCGACTGTGTGATGAGCCCCTCGATATTGCTGGCGAGCCGCGTGCGCGCAGCGGCGATGTCGGCTTCGATCCGTGCTGTGTTGCTCGTACCGTTTGCCACCGCTGCTCCTCTATTCCACGGGCCCACTGCCTTCCCCCACTATGCCAGAAGCTAGGCTCACGGCCATGGCCAGACTTCAGACGGGCGACCCCGCACCTGCGTTCACCCTCCCCGACGCCGACGGAGCCTCCCGCTCTCTGGCGGAGTTCGCGGGGGGCCGCGTCATCGTCTACTTCTACCCCGCGGCGATGACGCCGGGGTGCACCACGCAGGCCATCGACTTCACCGCGCACGCCGACGAGTTCGGCAACGCGGGCTACACCGTGGTCGGCATCTCCCCCGACTCCCCCGCCAAGCTCGCCGCGTTCCGCGCCAAGGAGGACCTCGACGTCCTGCTCCTCTCCGATGAGGACAAGGCCGTCATGAAGGCCTACGGAGCCTTCGGCACCAAGATGCTGTACGGCAAGGAGATCGAGGGCGTGATCCGCTCCACCTTCGTCGTCGATGTCGACGCCCAGGGTCGCGGCACGGTCAGCGAGGCTCAGTACAACGTCAAGGCCACCGGTCACGTGGACCGGCTCCGCCGCCAACTCGGCCTGTAGCACCTGGCCGCGCGTCGGCCATGACGCGCGATCCAGATGGTCGCCCAGCAACCGTGTCCCGGGACGCCGGTGCGGCCGGGTCTAGGGTGCGGGCTGTGAAATCGCTGCTTCCCGGTCTGGCGGTGTGTGCCGTCGCGGCCACCGCCGCGGTGCTCATCAACCTGTGGGTCCCGGTCCTCTCGGCCCTTCTGGTCGCCATCCTCCTCGGGATGCTGGTGGGCAACCTGACCCCGCTCCCGCAGACCGCCGCCCCCGGCGTCGCCTACAGCTCCAAACGTCTGTTGCGGATCGGCGTCGTGCTGCTCGGCCTGCAGGTCTCCCTCGGGGACATCGCGGGGCTGGGATGGGGCATGGTCGCCGTGGTGATCGCAGTGGTCGGCCTCACCTTCATCCTGACCCTCCTGATCGGCCGCGCCCTGGGCCTGTCGACGCCGGCGACGCTGCTGGTCGCCAGCGGCTTCTCGATCTGCGGCGCCGCCGCCGTGGCCGCCTGCGACGGTGTGATCGATGCCCGCGATGAGGAAGTCGCTTCGGCGCTGGCCCAGGTGGTGCTGTTCGGCACCGCGATGATCGCCGTGATACCCGTGCTCAGCGGCGTGCTCGGATTGAGCGAGCACCAGGCCGGTCTGTGGGCCGGCAGCTCGGTCCACGAGGTGGCGCAGGTGGTGGCCGCCGCGGGCATCATCGGCCCGGCCGCCCTGTCGGTGGCGGTCGTGGTGAAGTTGGCCCGCGTGGTGCTGCTCGCTCCCGTCATGGCGGCGCTGTCCTTGTGGCAGCGACGCCGTCACGATGCGGGCGCCGGCGCGGGCACCCGTCCGCCCCTCGTCCCGCTGTTCGTGCTGGGCTTCCTCGCCGCCGTCGTCGTGGCGAGCCTGGGCGTCCTGCCCGCGAACGTCCTGGCCGCCGTCAAGGTCCTCCAGACCCTTCTGCTGTCAGCGGCCATGTTCGCCCTCGGCACCGGGGTCAACGTGCGCAAGCTGCTCGGCATGGGCGGGCGTCCCATCGCCCTGGGCGCCAGCGCCACCGTCATCGTCACCCTGCTGGGCCTGGGCGGTGTGCTGCTGACGACGCGGTGAGGGCGCCGCACCGATCCCTCGCCGCGACGGCGCCCTCCACGGCCTACCCCGGCGCGTTCGTGCCGGGATCGTGCCCACCGAGCGCCAGCGGATCCAAGACGCGCCGCAGGACCTGACGGGTTCTGGGCTCCTGCGGATCGGTCAGCACCCGATGAGGGCGCCCTTCCTCCACGATCACACCGCCGTCGAGGAAGGCGACGTGGTCGGCCACCTGCTCGGCGAACCGGATCTCGTGGGTGACCACCACCATCGTCCACCCTTGCCTGGCCAGGTCGCGCATGACCAACAAGACGTCGCCGACCGTCTCGGGATCCAGGGCCGAGGTGGGTTCGTCGAACAGCAGCAGCGTGGGCTGCAGGACGAGTGCCCGCGCGATACCGACGCGCTGCTGCTGCCCGCCAGACAGTTGGCTGGGATAGGCGTCGGCCTTCGCCTCCAGACCGACCTGGCGCAGCAACGCCAACCCCTCCTCCCGAGCCTGCGCGGCCGGGCGGCGCTGCACGTAGATCGGACCCTCGGTGACGTTCTCCAGGGCGGTGCGGTGCGGGAACAGGTGATGGCTCTGGAACACCATGCCCGATTGCGAGCGGAGCGCGACGATCTCGGCGCGGCTCGGACGCTGCGCGAAGTCCACGGTGACGCCGTGGACGCTGACCACCCCGGCCTGCGGCACTTCCAGGCCGTTGAGGCAGCGCAGCAGCGTCGTCTTGCCGGAGCCGGAGGGGCCGATGAGGACGGTCACCGACCCTTCCTCGACGTCGAGGGACACGTCATCCAAGACGACGTGTCTCCGAAGGACTTCCGCAGGTGGCGGACTGAGACCAGACTCATGGGACGCTCCTCAGAGGGTGACGTATCGGCTGAGGCGCCGCTCGAGCGCCTGTTGCAGAATCGATAAGACGGAACAGATCAGCCAGTAGATGAGCGCGGCCAGCGAGTACAACGCGAGGAACGCGTAGGAGGGCGCCGCGATCTCCTGGGCGCGCCGCAACAGTTCGGTGACCATGATCGAGGACGCCAAGGAGGTGTCCTTGACCAGCGAGATGAACGTGTTGGACAGCGGCGGGACCGCCACCCGCAGGGCCTGCGGCAGCACCACTCGGCGCAGGGTCAGCGTGTACCCCATGCCGATGGTGCTGGCCGCTTCCCACTGCCCGCGCGGCACCGCGAGGATCGCCCCCCGGATTGCTTCGGCGGCATACCCACCCACGTTGAGGGAGAACGCGATCACCGCCGAGGGGAACGGGTCGATGACGATCCCGAGCGAGGGCATCGCTTAGAAGATGATGAACAGTTGCACCAGCAGCGGCGTCCCCCGGATCACCGAGATGTAGGCCCCGGCGATCCATGCGACCACCCGGATCGACGAGAGCCGCCCCAAGGCGACGACGAGGGCGATGACCAGGCCGAGCGCGAAGGAGAGCAGCGTCAGGGGGATGGTGCCCGTGACGGCCCCCAAGAACAGGGGGCCGACCGAGTGCAGCAGCAGATCCCACGTGTGTGGATCCATGTCACCGGGAGATGTCGGTGCCGAACCACTTGGTGCCGATCGCGGCCAAGGTGCCGTCGTTCGAGAGATCCTTCAGGGCGGCGTTGATCGGCTCGACCAGCCCCGAGTTCTTGCGCAGTGCGAACGCCTGGGTGACAGTCTCGTCCTTCACCTCGAAGCCGATCTTCACCGAGGAATCCTTGGTGGTGGTGAAGTACTCCAGGGCGGCGAGGTTGTCGTTGAAGGTCGCGTCCACGCGGCCGTCCTTGACGGCGGTCACGGCCTCGGTGAAGCCGTCGACCGGCTGCACGGTCGCCCCCGCCTCGCGGGCGAAGTTCGCCCAGTTCGAGGTGGCGGTCTGGGCGGTCGTCTTGCCCTGAACGGAGGCCAGCGAGGTGATGTCGGTGTTGTCGGCCTTCACGATGACGACCGGGTGCGACACCGAGTAGGGGTCGGTCAGGTCATATTTGGCGGCCCGATCGGCGTTGATGGAGACCTCGTTGGCAATGAGGTCGTAGCGCTTGGCGTCCAGCCCGGCGAAGATCGCGTCCCACTTGGTTTCGGAGAACTCCGGCTTCACTCCCAGCTTCTCGGCCACCGCGGTGATCACCTCGATGTCGAAGCCGGTGAGCTGGTTGGTCGTCGGATCGTGGAACGTGAACGGCGAATAGGTGCCTTCGGTGCCCACCTTCAAGACGCCCGACGCCTGGAGTTGGGTCAGGGCGTCGGCGCTACCGGTCGGGGTGGTGCCCGACCCGGCCGAGCAGCCCGCGAGGGCGATCAGGGCAGCCAGCGCGCCGGCGAGAGCGGACGAAGTGCGAGTGCGTTTCATGGGGAACCTTCCGAAGGAGTGTGAACGGGCGCATGCATGGGTACGCCGAGCGGCGAACAGCGCGTCTGGGGCCCGCCGTCAGGCGGCGGCGAATGAACCACAAGGCAGCATCAGGCCTCGTGGGAGGGGTATCAGGAGCGCGGTGTGACCGCGCGGCGCTCGCGTTGGATCATCGACAACAGCGACGCATCCCAGCCGCCGCACACATGCAGGCCACGGTCCGGAATGCCCGGAAAGACCGCGGAGTGCTGGTGGCGCTGGGGTTCGTGGACCGGGACTCTACGGCGATGCCCGCACCATCGGCAACTCGACGCCCAGAGTGCTCGGCGCGAGGCGGCGCCTCGTGACGCCGGCGCCCGTCGTCGCATCGGCTGCCGCCTTGTGCCGGAGAAGGGACTTGAACCCTCACGCCTTTCGGCACGGGAACCTAAATCCCGCGTGTCTGCCAATTCCACCACCCCGGCCAGCCGGGTCAGTCTAGCGAGACCGTCACTCGACGGGCGTGGTGGCCGCAACCAGACGCAGGGCCGGGTCGTCCAGGGCGAAGGTGCGCACCGGGCCCGGTCCGGTCTCGGCGGTCTCGAACCGGACGGTGACCCGTCCCAGACCCGATCCCCACACCCAGCCGCGGCCCATCGCGTCATGCTCCACGTCGGCACCAGGGGTGAACGACGGCACCCAGCGCGGTCGCAGGCTGCCCTCGCCCGTCGTGGTCTCGCTGGTGGCGATCGACGTCACGGTGGCGCCAGCGGCGTCCGGCTCGAACAGTTCCTCCTGAGCTGCCTCGGTGAACCCGGCGACCCCGACCCCCAACAGCCGGAAGCCGGTCTCGATGGGGATGCCGTCGAGCAGGGAGCGAGCGATCCTGGCGACCGTGTCGGCCCGGTCGGTCGCCCCGTGCAGGGTGAGGCTGCGGGAGAGGATCGTGAAGTCGGGACGCTTGACCTTCAGCGTGATCGTGCGGGCGAACTGCCCTTGCCCGGCAAGCTTCATCGTGACCAGGCGGGCGTCGCGCTCGATCACGGCGTCCAGTTCGGCCCGGTCGGTGACGTCACCCTCGAACGTGTCCTCGATGCTGATCGACTTGGCCTCACGGCCTGTCACCACCGGACGTGTGTCACGCGCATACGCCAGCGCGTGGACGGCCTCACCTTGGGCCTTGCCGAGTTCGCGCAGCAGTTCGCCCCGGCTCAGCGCGCGAATGTCGGCGATCGTGGTGACGCCGAGGCGGGTGAGTCGCTCCATCGTCGCGGGCCCCACCCCGGGGATCGCGCGGGCGGGCAGGTCGGCGATGGTCTCGAGTTCGGTGCCGGGGACGACCACGCGGACGCCGTCGGGCTTGGCGAGTTCGCTGGCGACCTTCGCCATGAACTTGCTCGTCCCCACCCCCACCGAGGCGGTGAGCCCGCCGGTGCGTTCGGTCAGCGTGGCGCGCAGTCGCTGCGCCAGCGCGGTCAGGGCGTCGGGGCTGAGATCGTCGATGGGGCCCGCCGCCAGGTCGACGAACGCTTCGTCGAGACTCAGCGGTTCCACCAGCGGGGACAGCTCGGCCAGCAGGCCCATGACGATCGCCGAGGCCTCCCGGTAGACGCCGAAGCGCCCCGTCAGGTAGGCGCCGTGCGGGCACAGCCGCCGGGCCTCGTGCATCGGCATGGCCGAGTGGACGCCGAAGGCACGCGCCTCATACGAGGCGGTGGACACCACGCCGCGCCCTCCCAGGCCACCGACGATGACGGGTTTGCCGCGCAGGGAGGGCTTGTCGCGCTGCTCGACGGCGGCGAAGAAGGCGTCCAGGTCGAGATGCAGGATCGAGGCGTCGCGCCGGTGCCCGCTCCCCTCCTGCATCCCCCCAGTGTGGCAGCCGCCACGGACGCACCCCGATTTGTCACCTGAGCGTGCCACCATCGGCGGTATGGATGCGATCACCCTCCTCCTCGATGCTGCCGCTCGTCCGCTGGACGCCGCCCGGACCACCTTGCGGGGCCTGGATCCGGACGCCTTGAACGCGCTGGTCCGGGGCCCCGGCGGGGCCCAGGGCAACTCGATCGCGTGGCTGGTCTGGCACGCGGCCAGGCAGCAGGACGCGCAGGTCTCCGCGCTGGCGGGTGCCGAGCAGATCTGGGTCAGCGGCGCCTGGGCGGGTCGTCTCGGCATCCACCGTGGCCCGGACGAGATCGGTTTCGGTGACACCCCCGAGCGGGTCGCCGCGCTGCGGATCGAGGACCCGGACATGCTGCTGGCCTACCTCGCGGCCGTCACCGACGCGACGCGGTCCTACCTCCGCTCGCTGGCCCCCACCGCGCTGGACGACGTGGTCGACACCTCCTGGGATCCGCCCGTCACGCGGGGCGCCCGCCTGATCAGCGTGATCGACGACGCGGTCGCGCACCTGGGCCAGGCCGAATACGC
>NZ_DAIOIA010000024.1:0-31973 GCF_036744435.1 Propioniciclava sp.
CCGGGCTTGAACCGTCGCAGGCGGGTCGAGTTCGTGACGACGAAGACGCTCGACAGACTCATCGCGAATCCGGCGATCAGGGGGTTGAGCAGCCCGAACGCCGCCAGGGGGATCGCCGCGACGTTGTAGCCGAAAGCCCACAGCAGGTTGCCGCGAATGGTGCGCAGCGTCCTGCGAGCCAAACCGATGGCGTCCGGGATCACGTTGAGGTTGCGGCGCACCAAGATGATGTCGGCCGACTTCAGCGCCACATCGGTGCCCGACACCACCGCCAGCCCGAGGTTGGCCGAGGCCAGGGCGGCGGCGTCGTTGATGCCGTCGCCCACCATCGCGACCCGTCGCCCCTCGGCTTGCAGCCGCTCGATGACGGCAGCCTTCTCCGTCGGCAGCACCTCGGCGATCACCTCGTCGACGCCGACCAGGCCGCCCACGATGTCGGCGGCGGCGCGCCGGTCCCCGGTGAGCAGGACGGTGCGCAGCCCCATGCGCTTCAGCCGGGCGATCGCCCCAGGCGCCGACTCTTTCAGGGCGTCGGCGACCGTGATCGCTCCCAGGCAGCGCCCCCCGGCCGCGACCAGCACGGCGTTGGCGGCCTGGTTCGCGGCGGCCTCGACGCACGCCAGCGCGTCGGCGGGCACCTCGACGCCACGCTCGCCCAGCAGGGCGGGGTTGCCGACCAGCACCTCGTCGCCCTCGACCCGACCGGACGCGCCGCGTCCGGGAAGAGCGGTGACGTCGGTGGCGCGCGGCCAGCTCAGCTCCGCCTCGGAGGCCCGCCGGACGACCGCACGGGCCAGCGGGTGCTCCGACTGCTCCTCGACGGCCGCCGCGACGCGCAACACCGACTCGGCGGAAGCGTCGCCGAACGTGTGCACCTCGGTGGCGGTCATGGCGCCCGTGGTGAGCGTGCCGGTCTTGTCCAGCACGACCGTGTCGATCACCCCGGACGCCTCCAGTGCGTCCGGGCCCTTGATGAGAATGCCCAGCTGGCCACCGCGGCCGACGCCGACCATCAGGGCGGTGGGGGTGGCGAGGCCGAGCGCGCACGGGCACGCGATGATCAAGACGCTCAACGCCGCGCTGAAGCTGGCCCGCGGGCCGCCCCCGGCCAGCAGCCAGATCGTCAGCGTGACCAACGCGATCACCAGCACCGCCGGGACGAACCACGACACCACTTTGTCGACCTGGGTCTGCACGGACGCCTTGCGGGCCTGGGCCTGCTCGGCGGTGGCGGCCATCTGCGCCAGCTGCGTGTGGGCCCCCACCCGGTCTGCGCGCACGATGAGGGCGCCCGTGGTGTTCACGGTGCCGCCGAGCACCGTGTCGCCCTCGGTGACCTCGCGGGGAATCGGCTCGCCCGTCATCATCGACGTGTCGAGGGCCGAGGAACCCAGCACGACGGTGCCGTCGGTGGCGATCCGTTCGCCCGGACGGACCGCGAACCGGTCCCCGACCCGCAGCTCGCCGATCGGGATGACGGCCTCGACGCCGTCGCGGATCACGCGGACCGAACTCGGGGCCAGCTTCGCCAGCGCTGAGAGGACGCTGCGGGCCGATCGCTTGGAGCGGGCCTCCATGTAGCGGCCGCCCAGCAGGAATGTGGTGACGGCGGCGGCGACCTCCAGGTACAGCGAGTCCGCGCCCCCGGGTGCGATGCCGTAGCCCAGCCAGAACCCCTCATGGTCCTCGGCGCCGAGGATCGTGGAGATCAGCGACCAGCTGAACGCCGCGAGAATGCCGAGCGAGACCAGGGTGTCCATCGAGGTGCTGCCGTGCCGCAGGTTCCGCCAGGCCGCCTTGTGGAACGGCCACGCGCACCAGAAGACCACGGGGATCGCGGCCACCAGCAGCACCCATTGCCAGCCGGGGAAACGCATCTGGGGGGCCAGCGCCAGCACGATGGCGACATCGCCGAGCGGGACCGTCAGCAGGGCGGCCACCACGAGCCGGTTGCGCAACATCGTGACCCGGTCGGTGTACCCCTGCGACTCCTCACCCTCACGGACCTCGCTGGCGCCGTACCCCGCCTTCTCGACGACGGCGACGGCCTCCTCCGCGCGCACGGGGGGGAGCCCCAGCACGACCGCGCGCTCGGTGGCGTAGTTGACGGTGGCGCGGACGCCGTCCATCTTGTTGAGCTTCTTCTCGATCCGGGAGGCGCAGGCGGCGCACGTCATCCCGGAGATGTCGAGCTCGACCCGCTGGTCCAGGGCGCTCGGGGTGGCTTCGGCGTCGACGCTCATGGGGTGAACCTCGCTCGGTGTTCGTCCAGGTCGGCTTGGCGGTCCCGGCGGGCCAGCTCGGCCAGCATGTCGTTGTAGGCGTCGAAGGAGTCGTCGTCGCCGGAGTCGTCGGCGGCGTCGATCTCGGCGGCGTCTTTGCTGTCCTGCCGGAACCACTGCGCCGCCAGCACCGCGATCACCAGGAACAGCGGGACCTCGCCCAGGAACCACGTCGCCTGACCGGCGGTGTTCTGCTCGGCGAGCAGATCGGTGATCCACGGCACGGCGAGCGTCTCGTAGAAGTCGGCGCCGATCAGGGTGCGGCTGGACAGGATGCTCACCGCGAAGATCGCGTGGAACGGCATGATCGAGATCACCAGCGCCAGCTTCAGCAGATGCGGGAGCTGGCGTCCGGCCTTGTCGGTGCCGATGATGTGATCGAAGAACAGGTAGCCGGTCGCCATGAAGAACAGCAGCATGAGCTGGTGCGCCCAGTGGTACTTCATCAGGTAGGAGAACGCCGGGGTGAAGTAGACGACGAACAGGCTGCCGACGTACAGCAGCCAGGCCACCAGCGGGCTGGTCAGGACCTGCCAGGGTCGCGACGCCTCCAGCGCGTCCAGGGCCGCGGCGGCCCCCACGCGGCCGGGGGCGGGATCCGAGGCGGCGCGGATCAGGCCCAGCGGGCCGCCGAGAACCGCCAGCACGGGCACCATCATGTTGATCGTCATGTGCACGACCATGTGCCAGGTGTACTGCACCGTGGAGTACTCCCACAGCCCGGTCACGGCCAGGAACAGCGTCAGCGCCCACGCGGCGCACCAGGCCAGCAGCCGCAGCGCCGGGTAGGGCCGGCCCAGCCGCCGGGCCCGCAGCCAGGCGGTGACGTACCAGCCGATCGCAACGACGACGATGACCACCCACAACAGGTTCGGACGCCCCAGCGACACCAGCCGCTCGATGGTCGGCCCCACCTGCACCTGGTAGCCCAGGTAGTTGATCATGACGGTCTGCGGCTCCAGGAACCGGGGCGGAGGCACGTGATTCTCCGCCGTCAGGCAGGCCAGGTAGGCCACGGCGAGCAGGACGTCACGCCCGATCCCCCAGCCGGGACGCGGCCCGCGGAGCGCCCGGACCACCCAGCTCAGCGTCCACAAGGCTGCGATGCCCGCCATGGCGAGCTGCCAGCCGCCGTAGGGCGTGGCGGTGGGGGAGACGCCCGCCAGTTGCTGCCAGGCGATGAGCGACTGACCAGCGATGGCGGTCACGAGCAACGGGAGGGCGATCCGTTGGTAGCGGCGCGCCGCGTCCTCGGTGCCGAGCAGCCACGCCCCCAGCGCCAAGGTCATCAGCGGGACGGCGGTCAGCGTCGCGATCACGGCGGCGTCGGTGGCCCAGTCGTGGTTGAGGCCGACCGTGACGTTGCCGGTCACGGCCACGAACAGCAGCGCGGCGACCCCGAGTCCCCAGCACCATGCGAAGGTCGCCCATCGCCGCGACAGGTACCCGGCGACGACGCATCCCAGGGCCACGAGCGCGGAGGCGAGCCACGCCAGCGCCGACGGGGAGGCCCACAGGAAGATCCACCAGGTGGCGGGCGTGAGGGTGGTGTGGAGTCCGACGCCGTTGACGTAGGCGGGGTTGGCGAACGTGTTGAGCACGGAGGCCGCGAACCAGACCTGTGCGAGGCGTCCGGCGGCGGCGGCGAACCGGTGCCCGCGCTCCGACAGCGTCCCCTCGGTCATGCCCGACCCGAGGGCCGCGACGCAGAAGCCGAGGGCGCCGATCGCGGACAGCCGGGCCGTCAGGTCGCCGATCAGGGAGACCAGCCCGGTGACGTCGTCAGCCTGCAGCCGGGCGGGCAGCGGCGGCCGGACGGCGAGGTCGAGCCCCACGAGCCACACCGTGACGTAGGCACCGACCACGACGGCGGCCAGCGCGACCAGCAGCGCGGTGCTCGGTATGCGCGGGGCGTGCGACGTGCTCACAGGGCAACCTCAACTCGAGGACGGAAACCGGATCGTGGGCGAGTCTAACCCCGGGGGCTGCGGACGCCCCTCACGAGCGCACCCCGGCCCGGGGCCGCGGAGACCCGCCCCGGCGTCCCGCGGCTTCCGGGCCGTCCGCGTCAATCGCCGGTGCGGATCGGGAAGCAGACGTCGGTCACCCAGGAGGCGGGGTCGGGATTCTGCACGGGGCTCACCCGGTAGATGTTGAACATGGGCCCTGGCTCCAACCGATGCGCGGCCAGGAAGCTGCCCAGGGCGGCGGTGACGTCCCCCATTCCGTCGTAGCTGCCGCGCAGCGTGGCGAGGACCACCTGCCGTGGCGGCACCTCCTGGCAGGTCAGCGGGGCGGTCGCGGCGAACGGCTGGGCCACCTGCAGCCAGACCTCGACGTCGACATCGCTCTCGCGATGGTCGGGGTCCCAGAAGGTGGCACCGCCGATCCCGGCGTCGTGCTCGGGTATGGCCGCCCCGTCAGCGGCCATCAGGGCCCCGATCTCCTGCCACAGCAGCCCTTCGGAGCCGTAGTCGGGCAGGACGCGTCGCAGCGCTGCGACGGTCAGGGCGGGCAAGGTCTCGATGCGTACGTCGATGGTCATGGTGGCTGCCTCCAGGTAGGTGGTGAGGTGACGGAAGGCCTCCTCGCGGCGCTCCAGGGTGAGCCGGTCGGCGTCCAGCCGCGCATGATGCTCGCTCAGGAGACGCCGAAGCAGGCCAGGATCATCGGTGGCTGCGAGCACCCGGCCGATCTCACTGACGGGCAGTCCCGCGTCACGCAGTCGCACCACCCAGTGGGCGGTGACGAGTTGCTCGGGCCGGTAGAACCGGTGTCCGGTGAACGGGTCGACCCGGGCGGGTTCGAGGATCCCGAACCCCTGATAGTGCCGCAGCATGCGGACGCTGATGGCGCTCAGCCGGGAGAACACCCCGATCGCCAGCAATGGATCCATGGCTTCACTCGACACCCTGACACTGTGTCAGGTGCAACCGGGGGCGGTGACGCGACGGGCCTAACCTGTCGGCATGAACCGACCTGCCTGGGCCGAGACGTCCGATCTGCTGCGGGAGTACTACGACCACGAGTGGGGGCTGCCGGTCCGCGACACCCCGGGGGTGTACGAACGGATCACGCTGGAGGGATTCCAGTCGGGGCTGAGCTGGGAGACGGTGCTGCGCAAGCGTCCCGCCTTCCGGGCGGCGTTCGCCGGGTTCGATCCGGCGACGGTGGCCCGTTTCGGTCAGGCCGACGTCGAGCGGCTCATGACCGATGCGGGCATCGTCCGCAACCGGCGCAAGATCGAGGCGGCGATCACGAACGCGCGGGCGACCGTCGCCCTGACGGCGGCCGGAGAGGATCTGGCCGAACTGGTGTGGTCGTTTCAGCCCGCCGACCCGGGCGATGGGGTCGGGGCGGCGCAGTCGCCCGAGTCGGTCGCGCTGGCGGCGGCCCTGAAGGGGCGTGGCTACGTCTTCGTGGGCCCGGTGACGATGTTCGCCCTCATGCAGGCCATCGGGCTCCTGGAACATCGCCTGCCCTGAGACGCGACCTGGGGCCGCACCAGCGAGGGCGACGCGGAGCCCCGCGTCGCCCTCGGTGAGCCGTGGTGGGCGCACGTTCGCGCCCGGCGGCGTCAGTCTTCGGGATCTCCCTTGTAGGCGCCCGGCCGGTCCACGATCAGCACGGCGCCCTCCGGGTTGTCCTTGAGTTCGGCCGGTGCCAGCCGGTGGGCGAGGTGGTAGACGATGACGGTCACCAGGGTGCCGAACGCGATGCCGCTGAGCTGCCAGTTCCCGAAGTTCAAGGAGACGTCGCCGACGCCGATGATGATGCCCGCGGCGACGGGGACGAGATTGACCGGGTTGCCGAAGTCGACCTGGTTCTCCTTCCAGATCTTGGCCCCGAGCAGGCCGATCATGCCGTACAGCACGACGGTGATGCCGCCCAGGACGCCGCCGGGCGTCGCGGAGATGATGGCGCCGAACTTCGGCGAGAAGCCGAACAGGATCGCCACGAGCGCCGCAACGACGTAGGCGGCCGAGGAGTACACCCGCGTGGACGCCATGACGCCGATGTTCTCCGCATAGGTGGTGGTGGGGCCCGCGCCGGCGAGGGTGGCCAGCATGGAGGTGGCGCCGTCCGCGGCGATCGCCGGGCCCATCTGCTTGTCGAGGTTCTCCCCGGTCATCTCGGCGACAGCCTTGACGTGGCCGGTGTTCTCCGCGATCAGCGCGATGACGACCGGCAGGGCGATCAGCGCGAAGGCCATGTTGAAGTGCGGCAGGTGGAAGCCGACGACGTTGGTGTCGGCGTGCCATTGCCAGGTGGACAGGTTCGTGACCGGGGGCAGCCCGAGCCACGCGGCGTCGGCGACGCCGGACCAGTCGACCCGCAGGTGGGTGGTCACCTCTCCGGCCGAGGATGAGAAGGCGGTGATGGGGCCGGTCAGCACGTCCAGCAGCCAGCTCAGGACGTAGCCGAAGATCAACGACACGAAGATCGCGATGCGTCCGATGAAGCCCTTCACCCCGACGCTCAGCACCACCACGAGCAGCATCGTCACCAGCGCCACCCACTGGTCTTGGGGCCAGTACGTGTTCGCGACGACCGGGGCCAGGTTGAAGCCGATCAGCATGACCACGCCGCCGGTCACCACCGGCGGCAGGGCCCGGTGGATCACCTTGGCGCCGACCGCGCTGATGATCAGGCCGACGATGAGCAGCAGGACGCCGACCCAGAACATGGCTCCGGTCAGGTCGGATGGGTTGCCGCCCGCCGAGTAGATCGCGGTCGCGACCCCCACGAAGGACGCGGACGAGCCCAGATAGCTGGGGACCTTGCCCTTCACGACCAGGAGGAACACCAGCGTCGCGATGCCCGACATCATGACGGCCAACTGCGGGTTGAGCCCCATCAGGAGCGGGAACACGAAGGTGGCGCCGAACATGGCCACCACGTGCTGGGCACCCAGCCCGATGGTCTTGCCCCAGCTCAACCGTTCGTGGGGCGCGACCACCTCACCGAGCTTGAGAGAACCGTCACCGTGAAGCTTCCACAACGCCATCGGGCATCCTTACGAGTACGTGGCCAACCGTCGGCTACGAGGCCAAACGGCTGCACAGTACCGTGATCCGACCAGCGTGGATCAGGATGCCCAGCCCACGTCTTCCCAGTCGGTCGAGCCGAAGGCGGGGGCACCATAGTTGGCCAGCCCGTCACGAACGGCGACCTGTTGCGGGATCTGATACAGGGTCACCGTGGTGGCTTCCTGCCACAGCGCGCGGGCCAACTGGCCGGCTTGATCGGCGCGGCGAACGGCGTCCTGTTCGGTCGAGATCTTGGTTACCAGGTCGCTGTAGAGGGTCTGCGTCGCGGCGGCGGGCAGGTGAGCCAGCGGGAACGGGCTGACCGTGACCTTCTCCGGGGTCAGATCGCCGCCGTGGGACACCGGCAGCAACGTGATCCCCACCGCCAGCAGTTGGCCGCTGAGCTGGGTGAACTCGGTGTTCGCGGCCGAGTCGGCGGGGTCGAGCGTGTAGGTGAGCTCCAACGCCTGGCCGTTCTGACGGCGCAGGCCGTCGCTGCCGGTCACCCAGCCCGCCTGCGTGAGCGTCGTGGACGCCTGGGCCGCGTCGAAGGAGACCCCGGTGGCGCGCGCCTCATCCACGTAGCCGGGCTGCGTGGGCAGCAGCAGCAGGTTCGACCACGCCGTCACGGTGCCGGGGGCCACATCCAGTTCCACGGCGGCGAGAGTCGCCCGGTCGATGGCCTGGATGACGCCGCGTCGGACCTTGATGTCGGACAGGGCGCCGGTGGTGGCGATCTGGAGGATCCGGCCGCGTTTGCTGGGCGCCGTGCGCAGGGTGGTGTCGGCGGCAGCCTTGCTCTGCTGCAGGCGATCCTCGGAGCTGCCGATCTCCCACACGTCGAGCTCGTTGTGCTGGAACGCGGCGGCGACGGCCTCCGGCTGGACGGTGCGGAACATGATCTGGTCGAGCTTGGGCGAGTCGCCCCACCACAGCGGGTTGCGCTGCAGGGTGATGACCCCCTGGACGGTGTCGACGTGGGTCACCGTGAACGGGGATGCGTACCGGGAGGCGTCGTAGGTCGTCCACGACCACGCGTCCGCGCTGCCGACGGCGCTGCCGCGCAGCGGACCGGCGACGAGGGGCTCGGCCCAGTCGGGCTCCGAACCGCTGAAGGTGATGACGACATCGGCGGGGGTGTCTCCGGCGGCGACCTCGGTGACCCGCTGCCACCCCGGCAGGTTGGAGGCGGTCACGCCGGCGACGCGTCCGGTCGCCACCCGCCAGGTTGCGATCCAGTCGTCGGCGGTGATCTTCGTCCCGTCCCCCCACCGTGCGAGAGGGTTGAGGTGAAGCGTCACCCTGGTCGCCGGGGAGTTCTCCACCTCCACGGACACGATGAAGTCGGGGTTGGCCGTGGCGCGGCCGGCCGCATCCAGGGTGAAGTGCTGCGGTGTCAGGGGGGCCAGGATCCGGGAGGCGTCCTCGGCGGCGGCGTCGGCGTGGCGGGGGTTCCACTGGTTGGGCAGCGTCGTGAGGGAGAACCGCAGCAGGCCGCCGTCGCGCACCCGGTCGCGGGGCAGCGCGTTGACGTCGCGGGTGGCCGTCGCGGGAATGGCCGCGGTGGGGCTGGGGGTCGGTGACGAGCCCGTGGTGCAGGCCGCGAGCGTCAATGCGAGCACGGCGCACAGTGCCGGTACGAGGCGCCGGACGTTCACGGACACCTCCTGTGTGTCTCGGGGTTGAGGCCGGGAATCAGCCTATTCCCCAGGCCGCGGGGCTTCCGCACGAACAGGTCACGATTGCCATCGGTTAGGTCACAGTTCGGCAAACGGCTAGATCCAGGAACGCAGCCACATGCGCGCCAGCCACTGGCTGTAGGGCAATGAGGCGTCGGTGAGGACGGGATACAGGTAGGCGAAGTTGGCCACCACCAGGCCGGTCAGTGTCCCGGCGATGATCGCGCCGCGTCGCCGCCCCGGCGAGCCGGGCGGCCCGATGAGCAGCCCGAACGCCATCGCGAGGGCGGCGACGGTGAACGGGATGAGGGTGATCGCGTAGAAGAAGAACTCGGGCCGGTCGGCGGACGCGAACCAGGGCAGCCACAGGGACAGCACGGCGACGACGGGGACGCCGAAGCGCCAGTCCCGCCCGGCGATCCACCAGATGGCGGCGATGACCAATGCGATGGCGGCGAGCCACCACAGGATGGGGGTCCCCATGCCGACGATGACCCGGACGCACGTCTCCGGGCCCGCGCAGCCGTCGGTCCCGGCGGGGATCGCGTTGGTGGCGTCGAAGCTGATCGGACGCAGCATGAGCAGCCAGCCGGCGGGGTGAGCGTCGTAGGGGTGGGTCTGCTGACGCATGTAGTCGCCGGTGTGGAAGTTGTAGATCTCCTGGTGGTAGTGCAGCAGGGAGGCCAGGCCGGTGCCGAACGCCGCCACCCAGGGGTGGTCGGGGTTCTCGGCGCCCCACTGGCGGCCCCAGCCGCCCGAGGTGGCCAGCCAGCCGCTCCAGGAGGCCAGATAGACGACGAACGTGGTGCCGACCAGGGCCACGAAAGCGGTCAGGCCCTCGCGCAGGATCGACGTCCACGACACGAAACCGGCTCCCGCCAGCCGGCGGGCACCGACGTCCCACAGCACGCTGAGGACGCCGAACGCCGCCAGGGCGAACAGGGAGTTCCACTTGGTGGCCACGGCCAGCCCGAAGAGCAACCCGGCGACCCACCGCCAGGGCCGCCACCACAGCACGGGGCCGAACTCGCCGCGCAGGTCGGTCCAGCCGCGGGCCTCGATCGCGTCGGCGAGCTTGTGGCGATGGTGGTCCCGGTCGGCGACCAGGGCCGCGACGGCCGCGACGAGGAAGGTCGCCTGGAACACGTCGAGCAACGCGATCCGGCTCATGGTGAACGCGAGGCCGTCGAAGGTCAGCAGGATCCCGGCGAGGGCGCCGATCAGCAGGGAGCGCGACAGCCGCCGGGTCAGGCGGATGGTGGCGACGACCAGCAGCGACCCGAACACGACGGCGGCGATCCGCCACCCGAAGCTGTTCATCCCGAAGGCAGCCTCGCCGAGGGCGATCAGCCACTTCCCGACGGAGGGATGCACGATGAACGACCCCGTCGCGGTCAGGCCGGACAGGTCCCCGTTGACGATCTGCTCGTTGACGCCCGTCCCGGACCATTCGGCCTCGTAGCCGAACTGGAGCAGCGACCAGGCGTCCTTGGCGTAGTACGTCTCGTCGAAGATGATCGTCCGGGGATACCCGACGTTGACGAGGCGGATCACGAAGGCCAGCAGTCCGATCGCCAGGGTGACCCCCCAACTGATCCAGGGGTTGTCGCGCACGCCGTCGCGCAGCCGGTCCAAGGTCACGACGGCCATGGTAGCCATCGGACCTGTCCGCACCCGGGCGGATGCGGGTTCGCCATACTGGGGGCGTGAATCAGACCGAACCCGGAGTCCTGGTGCTGGCCGCGACGCCGATCGGTGACGTCGAGGACGCGAGCCCGGCGTTGCGCCGCGCGCTCCTCGCCGCCGACGTCATCGCCGCCGAGGACACCCGCCGGTTCAAGGAACTGTGCCGACGCCTGGGGCTGGAGCCCGCCGCGAGCGTCGTGTCGTACTTCGAGGGCAACGAGGCCGGACGCGTCGAGGGCCTGCTGACGTCCCTGCGCGAGGGCGCCACCGTGGTGGTGGTGACCGATGCGGGCATGCCGGTGGTGTCCGATCCCGGGTTCCGGATCGTCCAGGCCGCCGCCGAGGCGGGGGTCCGGGTGACGGCCGTTCCGGGGCCTTCCGCGGTGCTCACCGCGCTGGCGGTGTCGGGGCTGCCGAGCGACCGGTTCACGTTCGAGGGGTTCGTCTCCCGCAAGCCCGGGGAGCGCCGACGCATCCTGAGCGAGTTGGCGGGCGAACGCCGCACCATGGTCTTCTTCGAGGCCCCGCATCGGCTGGCGGCCTTCCTCGCCGACGCCGCCGCGGAACTCGGCGCCGAGCGTCCCGCCGTCGTGTGCCGTGAACTCACCAAGACGTATGAGGAGGTGCTGCGCGGCACCCTCGGTGAACTGGCAGCGTGGGCGACCGGGGAGGTGCGCGGCGAGATCACCGTCGTCGTCGCGGGCGCCGTGCCGCGGGCAGGGTCGCTTCCCGATGCCGTCGCCGACGTGTTGACGCAGGTCGATGCGGGGGAGCGGTTCAAGGCCGCCGTCAGCGCCGCCGCCGAGCGCCACGGCGTGACCAAGCAGGCCCTCTACGATGCGGCGCTGGCCGCACGGAAGGAACGCGCATGATCGCGCCCGCACTGCCACCGGCCCCGGAGCGGCTGCCGGTGGCCACCACCGACGCGCACACCCACCTGGCCTCCACGGCCACGAAGACCGGGGTCGGCGTGGCCGACCTGCTGGAGCGGGCCGCCGCCGTCGGCATCGACCGCGTCGTGGACGTCGGCTGTGACCTGCCCAGCTCGGTGGGGGCCGTTCAGGAGGCGCAGGCCCACGACGCGGTGATCGCCGCGGTCGCGATTCACCCGCACGACGCGGTGGAACTGGGCGACGGGCTGGACGAGGCGCTGCGCGGCGTCGAGGCGCTGCTCGGCAGCACCGATCGGATCCGTGCGGTGGGGGAGACCGGCCTGGACTACTACTGGGTCACCGATGAGCCGGGCCGGGCCGTCCAGCGCGACGCCTTCGCCGCCCACATCGGATGGGCGCGGGAGCATGACCTCGCGCTGGTCGTCCACGACCGGGACGCGCACCACGATCTGCTCGACGTCCTGGACGCGGAGGGCTGGCCGACGCGGGTGCAGTTCCACTGTTTCTCCGGGGACGCGGATCTGGCGCGGCGCTGCCTGGATCGCGGCGCCTACCTGTCGTTCCCCGGCACGGTGACATTCAAGGCCAACGAGGCGCTGCGGGAGGCCGCCCGGATCACCCCAGCCGATCGGCTGCTCGCCGAGACCGACGCGCCCTACCTGACGCCGGTGCCGGTGCGGGGGCGTCCCAACGCGTCCTACCTGCTGCCGCACACCGTGCGGTTCCTGGCCGCCCTGCGGGGCGAGCCGGTGGAGGAGGTCTGCGCCGCGCTGGCCGCGAACGCGACCGCGCTGTTCGGGAACTGGGGGAGTCATGGCTGAGGGACTGCTGGATCCGCGCACCATCCGGGCGCTGGCCGCCGAGTTGGGGCTGCGTCCCACCAAGCAGCGCGGGCAGAACTTCGTCCACGACGCCAACACCGTGCGGCGCATCGTCGCCGCCAGCGGGGTGGGCGCCGACGATGCCGTGCTGGAGGTCGGCCCCGGCCTGGGGTCCCTCACCCTCGGGCTGCTGGAGGCCACGCGGCATGTGACCGCCGTCGAGATCGAGGCCTCGCTCGCGCACCGGCTGCCGCGGACCGTCGCCGAGCGCCTCCCGGAGGCCGCCGACCGGCTCACGGTCGTCGAGGCGGATGCGCTGGAGGTGGACGCCTTGCCGGATCCGCAGCCGACCGCCCTGGTCGCGAACCTGCCCTACAACGTCAGCGTCCCGGTGCTGCTGCACGTCCTGGCGCGCTACGACACCCTCGAGCATGGCCTGGTGATGGTGCAGTTGGAGGTCGCCGACCGGCTGGTGGCCCAGCCAGGCAGCAAGGTCTACGGCGTCCCCAGCGTCAAGCTCGCCTGGTATGCCTCCTCGGCGCGGGTCGGGACGGTGCCGCCGAAGGTGTTTTGGCCGGTGCCCAACGTCGACTCGGGGCTGGTGGCGCTGCACCGCCGTCCCGTCCCGGAGACCTCGGCGTCCCGCGTGGAGGTGTTCAGCGTGGTGGATGCGGCCTTCGCGCAGCGCCGCAAGATGCTGCGCGGCGCCCTGTCGGGGCTGTTCGGCGGTTCCGCGGCGGCGTCCTCGGCGCTGGAGCGCGCAGGAGTGGACCCGCAGGCCCGTGGCGAGGTGCTGACGATCGACGACTTCGTCGCCATCGCCGAGCAGCTTCCACGGTGAACGCTCTCGCCGTGTTTCTCCCCGCCTGGTAGGAAAGGCGCATGGAGAAGGCCGAGCGGATCAGGGTCCGGGCCCCGGGCAAGGTCAACCTCGCGTTGCGGGTCGGCGGGCGTCGCCCCGATGGCTACCACCCGCTGGACACCGTGTTCCAGGCGGTGTCCCTGTTCGACGAAGTGGAGGCGCTGCCCGCGCCCCGCGGCGTCCGGAAGGTCACCGTGCACGGCGATCAGGCGTCGCTGGTGCCGACCGACGCGAGCAACCTGGCGTTGCGGGCAGCCGAAGCGCTGGCCAAGTACGCCGGGATGCGCTCGCCGGGGGTGGAGCTTTCCCTGCGCAAGACCATCCCCGTCACCGGCGGCATGGCGGGGGGTTCGGCAGACGCCGCGGCGGCACTCATCGCCTGCGCGACGCTGTGGCACATCGACGTGACCCCCGATGAACTGGCCGTGGTCGCGGCGGGGCTGGGGGCCGACGTGCCGTTCTGCTTGATGGGCTCGACCGCCCTGGGGCGGGGACGGGGCGACGAACTGGTGCCGATGCTGAGTCGGGGCAGCTACCACTGGGTCCTGGCGCTGCCCGACGTGGAGTTGTCGACCCCCGAGGTGTTCGCCCGCTTCGACGAGCTCAACCCGGACGCCGGGCCTGCCCGGCAGACGCCGCCCGGTTTGCTGTCGGGCCTGGCCAGCGGCGACATCGCGCTCGTGGCCGACAACCTGGTCAACGATCTGCAACCCGCGGCAGTGTCCCTGCAGCCGCATCTGGCCGACGTTTTGGAGGCGGGCCTGGCGGCGGGTGCCCTGGCGGGCATCGTGTCCGGCTCGGGCCCCACCTGCGCGTTCCTGTCGGAGAACGAGGACGCCGCCGTGCGGCTGTCGAACGCGCTCGCCGGCAGCGACCTCGCCCGCGCGGTACGCCGGGTGTGCGGGCCCGTTCCTGGCGCCCGGCTGCTGTCCGCCTGAGCCGCTACTCGGCGTCCTCGACGGGCGGCAGCGGGTTCTCGGCGACGCGCAGCACCGGTTTGGGCTGCAGGTTCCGCATGCCGTTCCAGGCGAGGTTGACCAGGTGCGCGGCGACCTGCGGTTTGGTCAGGGTCGTCTGGTTGTGCGACTCGACCCACCATTGTCCGGCCAGCGCGACCAGCCCGACCAGCATCTGGGAGTACAGCGGGGCGGTGGCGGGGTCGAAGCCGCGGCGGTCGAACTGGGCGGCCAGCAAACCTTCGACGCGGCTGCCGATGCTGGACAGGATCGTCTGGAAGGTGCCACCTGGCGCGTACGGGGAGGAATCGCGGCTGATGATCCGGAACCCGTCGGGTTCTTCTTCGATGTAGTCCAGCAGGGCCAGCGTCCCGAGCTCGATGAGGGACCGCGGGTCGGCGTGGGGACGCGAGATGGCCTGGTAGATCGCATCGTGCAGGCGCCGCACCTCCTGGTCGACGACGACCGCGTACAGCCCCTCCTTGCCGCCGAAGTGCTCGTACACCACGGGCTTGCTGACTTCGGCGTGAGCAGCGATCTCCTCCACTGAGGTGCCGTCCAGACCTTTGTCGGCGAACAGCCCGCGGGCCACGTCGATGAGTTGCTGGCGGCGCTGCTCCCGGGTCATCCGGACGCGTCCGCGGCGGGCTCGCGCGGTGCTCGGCTGACTGGTCACCCACCTAGTCTCTCGCGCCGCAAGTCAGGGCGCCAATGGGGGCCGCCGTCGGCGCCCGCGTGCGGAGCGTGGGCGTCCTCGCCTACACTCACCCAAGGACGCCGCGGGCGTCCGTTCCCCGGTTGGTCTTTCGGTAGGGCCCGCCTGACTTTGAATCAGGATTAGCGCAGCAGGTTCGACTCCTGCCCGGGGAGCGCGGGCGGCCTTGACCGGTCTGTCACCATCGCCGTATGACACACCCCATCACGCCCGGCCCTCGCCCCCACGAGGTGAGCCATGGGTGAGCGTCCTGTCATCCTGCTGGTCACCGACTCCCACCGCGCGACGCTGCTGGGGGAGTTCCAGCGCTACTCCCGCGACTACGAACTGGTGCCGGCCACCAGCGTGGCGGACGCCGTGTCGGTGGTGGAATCGCTCGTCCACCAGGGCCATCAGTTGGCGTTGGTCGCCGCCGAGCACGACCTGCGCGACGGTGACTCCCTCGACGTGTTCGCGCGGCTGCGGCCGCTCGTGCCGACCGCCCGGCGGGTGGCGCTGCTCGCCGAGAACTTCCTGGCCCATGTCGACCGGTTGCGGATCGCGAGCCTCGACAACGAGCTGGACGCCTACCTGGCCGTCCCGAAGGGGCTGCGGGACGAGGAGTTCCACACCGCGCTGGTCGAGACCTTGTCCGATTGGGGCTGGTCGGTCGCCGGTCCGGTCGTGGCCCGCGTCGAACTCGTCTACGAGCGGCCGGACGCGAACGTGGCCGCGCTGCGGGACTGGCTGGAGCGTTCCGGCATGCCCTCGCGCGCCTATCAGGCCGACTCGCCGGAGGGAACGGCGGTGCTGGAGGCGGCCGGCCCGGATGCCGAGTTGCCGCTGCTGCGGACCTTCGACGACCAGTTCCTCAGCGGGGCGACCGTCGCGAAGGCGGCCGAGGCCATGTACGGCGGCCACGATTCGATCCCAGACGATGAGGTCGCCGATGTGGTGATCGTCGGTGCAGGTCCGGCCGGGCTGGCGGCGGCGGTGTACGCGGCGTCCGAGGGACTGGACACCATCGTCATCGAGTCGGAGGCGATCGGCGGCCAGGCCGGGTCCAGTTCGATGATCCGCAACTACTTGGGGTTCCCGCGCGGCATTTCGGGGACGCGGCTGGCACAGCGCGCCCGCATTCAGGCGCTGCGGTTCGGGGCGAAGTTCTACACGGGCCGCCCGGTCACCGACATCCAAGACGCCCCGCCCGGGGAACCCACCCACCATCACGTGTTCGTCCGCGGGGCCCGGATCTGCGCCCGGGCGGTCGTCCTCGCCGCAGGCGTCGCCTACCGCAGGCTGGGGGTGGCCGCCTTGGACGCCTTCCTGGGCAGCGGCGTCTACTACGGTGCCGCGACCGCCATGGCGCGGGAGATGAAGGGCCGCCACGTCGTCGTGGTCGGCGGCGGCAACTCGGCCGGGCAGGCGGCCCTGCACCTGGCCAAGTTCGCCGACAAGGTCACGATCGTCGTGCGCCGCGACGGGCTGGCCGCGACCATGTCGGAGTACCTGATCCGTGAGATCGACGCGACCGGCAACGTCGAGGTGCGCACCAGCACCCAGGTGGTCGGCGGCGGTGGCGATGGCCGCCTGGAGTGGCTCGACCTGGAGGTGCGTGAGGCGGGCGGCGGCGTCCATCTCGAACGCGTGGACGCGGGCGGGCTGTGCCTGCTGATCGGCGCCGACCCCGCCTGCGACTGGGTGCCGGCCACCGTCACCCGCGACGCCAAGAACCACCTGCAAACCGGACGCGACGTCCCCAAGGACCGCTGGCGCGACGGCCATCCGCCCGCCAGCCTGGAGACCGCCGTTCCGGGCGTGTTCGCCGCCGGGGACATCCGCGCCGGTTCCATGAAGCGCGTCGCAGCGGCCGCAGGCGAGGGCGCCACCGTGGTGGCGCTGGTCCACGACCACCTGGCGAAACTGCGCGCCGAAGAGTTCACCGATGTACTCCCGGAGGCGTCTGCTTGATCACCCGGTGGTGTGGTGGAGGTAGCACCAACGCCAAGCCTCGCCGGGCTCGGCCGACTCCATGACGGGGTGGTGGCTGGAGCGGAAGTGGGCGGTGGCGTGGCGCGAGGGCGAGGAGTCGCAGCAGCCGACGTTGCCGCATTCGAGGCAGCGGCGCAGGGCCACCCAGTCGGTGCCCTCAGCGACGCAGGCGGGGCAGACGTCGGCTTCGGCGTCGTCGATGGCGGGGTAGTGCTCCAGGTCGGCGCAGTCCTGGGCGTGGGCCAGGCGCAATCCGGCCGTCCGGAACGCCTCCACCTTCTCGCTGCTGGTGTCGATCATGGATTCCTCCACGTCGAGCATGTGGAGCACCTCGGCGACGATGTCGCCGGGCACGGTGCCCGTGCTGCGCACTTCGAGCACCTTCTCCCGTTCGGCGGCCAGCATCTCGCGGCGCACGAAGCCGTACATCTCGGAGGGGGAGCGCTGGTCTCCGGCGGTGCTGAGCCGCTCCCAGGCGGCGAAGGAGCGCTCGTCGATCCGCTTGCGGACCAGGTCGACGACGTGGTGCGGATCCTCCAGGTCGAGCGTCCCGAGCCGTTCCAGCCCGGCGCGTCCTGCCTGCTCGAGGAGGACGGCCCGGTGAGCGCGTCGGAGGCGGGGTCGGGGGACTCCACGTCGAGGCGGCGGGTCAGCCACGGCAGGGTGAGGCCCTGGAGGAACAATGTGCCCGCCACCACCGAGAGGGCGATCAGCAGCAGCACCTCCCGGTAGGGCACGTCGGTCGGGATGATGAACGCCGCCGCCAACGTGACGACGCCCCGCATGCCCGCCCAGCCGACCAGGAAGGCTCCGGCGCCGCCGCCCGCCTTCTTGCCGCGGGTCAGCGTCAGCGGGGCGCGCATGACGAATACCCACAGCAGCCGGACGCCGATCACCGTCACGAGGACGGCGCCGCAGATGAGGGCGATCCAGCCCAGCGGCAGGTCGGAGTTGAGCACGTCTTGGACGATCCAGTTCGTCTGCAGCCCGATCAGCAGGAAGACGGCGTTCTCCAGCAGGAACGAGATGGCACCCCAGGTGGTGCGCTCGGCGATCCGCGACGGTGCGGTCTGGATGATGGGCGCCTTGTGTCCCAGCAGCAGCCCGGCGACGACGACGGCGATGACGCCGGAGGCCTCCACCGACTCGGCCAGCATGTAGGCGGCGTACGGCGTGATGAGGGAGATGGTGGTGTCGATGACGGTCGTGGTGGTGCGGCGTCGCAGCCACGCGACGACCACGAACACGAGGAACCCGGCGAGCGCGCCGCCCCCGGCGGCGATGACGAAGTCGAGCCCGACCTCCCCGATGCTGACCGCCCCGGCCAGTGCGGCGATGGCGGTGCGCAGGGCCACCAGTGCGGTGGCGTCGTTGAGCAGCGATTCGCCTTCCAGCACGGTGACGACGCGTCGCGGCAGCCCGATGCGGCGCCCGATCGCCGTCGCGGCCACGGCGTCCGGGGGTGCGACGACCGCGCCGATGGCCAGGGACCCCGCCCAGCCCAGGCCGGGGATCAGCCAGTTGACGACGGCACCCACCGCGAACGTGGTCACGACGACCAGGCCCACCGACAGCAGCATGATGGGACGCCGGTTCGCGGTGAAATCGACCAGCGGGGTCTGCAGGGCGGCGGTGTAGAGCAGCGGCGGCAGGAGCCCCAGCAGCACGATCTCCGGTTCGAGGTGGATCTGCGGCAGGAACGGCAGATAGGACGCCGCCGCGCCGACGGCGATCAGCAGCAGCGGCGGGGGAACGTTCAGGCGTTCGCTGACGGCTTCGGCGGTCAGGACGACCACGGCGATGCCGACGAGGATGAGGGCGATGTCCACCGGACCATTGTGCCGTCGGTGTCGAGGACGCCTTCCCTAGGCGGGTGCACGGCCCGTCGTGGGGCAGCCGCCTCGACACGACCGGCGCTCCCACATGCGCGGTTGAGCCGTTGCCGTCCCGGCACCACGGGTCACGACGGTAGGCTTCACCACGCGAATCACCCCAGCGTCGACAAGGAGCCCCTGATGGACGACCAGGTACCCGGCGTGGCAGGAGTGGTGGTGCTCGCGGCCGGCGCGGGAACGCGCATGAAGTCGCGCACCTCCAAGCTGCTGCATCAGATCGCGGGGCGTTCCCTGCTCAGCTACGCGATCCGCGCCGCCGAGTTCCTCGATCCACAACGGCTCGTGGTGGTCGTCGGGCATGAACGTGAGCAGATCGAGGTGCACCTGGCCGACATCGCACCCCAGGTCAGCACCGCCGTGCAGGAGCAGCAGAACGGGACCGGCGACGCCGTCCGTGCCGGGCTGGAGCGACTGGCCGACGCCGAGGGCCAGATCGTCGTCACCTACGGCGACGTGCCGCTGCTGACCGGGGAGACCCTCGCGGCCCTGGTGTCCGCCCACCGCTCCCACGGGGACGCGGTCACGGTGCTGAGCACGCTGCTGGAGGATCCGACCGGGTACGGCCGCATCGTCCGCGACGCCGACGGAGCCCAGATCGCCGCGATCGTCGAGCAGAAGGACGCCACCCCCGCGCAGGCGGCCATCACCGAGATCAACGCCGGAATCTACGTGTTCGACGCCGAGATCCTGCGCGAGGGGCTGTCGTCGCTGACGTCCGACAACGCCCAGGGCGAGCTGTACCTCACCGACGTCATCAAGTTCGCCCGCGGCCGGGGGCGCGACGT
The DNA here is from genome assembly GCF_036744435.1 of Propioniciclava sp. Lineage (NCBI taxonomy): Bacteria > Bacillati > Actinomycetota > Actinomycetes > Propionibacteriales > Propionibacteriaceae > Propioniciclava > Propioniciclava sp. The sequence continues at coordinate 19,576 of NZ_DAIOIA010000024.1, forward strand.
CCACGCCCTGATCCTGGAGGACCGCTGGCAGGCCGAAGGCGTCAACGATCGCGTCCAGCTCTCCCAACTGGGACGCGAATACAACCGCCGCCTGCTGGAGAAGTGGATGCGCGCGGGTGTGACCATCGTCGATCCGGACACCACCTGGGTGCATGACACGGTCGACCTCGCCCCCGACGTGACGCTGCTGCCCGGCACGCATCTGGAAGGGGCGACGTCGGTCGCCTCCGGCGCGACGATCGGACCCGACACCACCCTGGTCGATGTGGAGGTCCACGAGGACGCCACCATCGTCCGGACGCACGGCTCGCTGGCGATCATCGGGGCGGGCGCCTCGGTGGGGCCGTTCGCCTACCTGCGTCCCGGCACCGAGCTGGCCGACCGCGGCAAGATCGGCACATTCGTCGAGACCAAGAACGCCAAGATCGGCGAGGGGGCGAAGGTGCCACACCTCACCTACGCGGGCGACGTCGAGATCGGGCCGGACGCCAACATCGGCGCGGGCACGATCTTCGCCAACTACGACGGCGTCACCAAGAGCACCTCGGTTGTCGGCCGGGCGAGCTTCGTCGGCAGTAACTCCGTGATCGTCGCCCCCGTGACGATCGCGGACGGCGCCTACGTCGCGGCGGGCTCGGCCGTCACCGACCCGGTCGGGCCGGGCGAACTGGCGGTGGCCCGGGGACGCCAGCGTAATATTCCCGGATGGGTGGCCGCACGGCGCGAAGGCACCAAGACCTTCCTTGCCGCCCAGGCAGCGAGCGAAGGGACGCCCGAGCAGTGACCGGGATCAAGCGTCAGTCCGAAAAACACCTCATCTTGGCGTCCGGACGGGCGTTTCCCGAGTTGGCCGACGAAGTGGCCAGCCTGCTGGGGGTGGACCTGGTCCCCACCCGCGCGCTCACCTACGCCAACTCGGAGATCTACGTCCGGTTCGAGGAGTCGGTGCGCGGCGCGGACGCGTTCGTCATCCAGTCCCATCCCGCCCCGGTGAACGAGTGGCTCATGGAGCAGCTCATCATGATCGACGCGCTGAAGCGGGCCTCCGCCAAGCGGATCACGGTCGTCTCGCCGTTCTACCCGTACGGCAGGCAGGACAAGAAGCACGCGGGCCGCGAGCCGATCTCGGCACGGCTCATCGCCGACCTCTACAAGACCGCGGGTGCGGATCGGCTCATGTCGATCGACCTGCACGCCTCCCAGATCCAGGGCTTCTTCGACGGCCCGGTCGATCACCTCATCGCCTTGCCCGTCCTGGAGGACTACATCAAGGCGACCTACCCGCTCGACAACCTGACCGTGGTCAGCCCCGACGCGGGCCGGGTCCGGCTGGCCGACGCGTACACGGATCGGCTGGGCGCCCCGCTGGCGATCATCCACAAGCGGCGCGACCCGAACAAGGCCAACGAGGTGGCGGTCGGCGAGGTCGTCGGCGACGTCCGCGGCCGGGTGTGCCTGCTGGTGGACGACATGATCGACACGGCGGGCACCATCGCGGCGGCTGCCCACACGCTCAAGGAGCACGGGGCGTCCGCGGTGATCGCCGCGGCGACGCATCCGATCCTGTCCGGGCCCGCCGCCGAGCGGCTCAACTCCGCGCCGTTCGAAGAGGTGATCGTCACCAACACGCTGCCGATCCCCGACGGCGTGAACGTGCCGAACCTGACGACGCTGTCGGTGGCTCCGCTGATCGCCGAGGCGATCCGGCAGATCTTCGAGGACGGCTCGGTCACCAGCCTGTTCCGCGGCGCCAGCCTGTAACTCCCTCGCGCACGCAGGGAGGGCTCTCACACGCGACGAACCACTCGCGGCAACATCGCGCGGGAGGGGCCGCGTCCGCGCCAACGGCGAAGGGTGCCTCAGCGGGGGCGTGTGAAGATCAGCGCTACCGCCCGGAGCGCCAAGATCACGCCGGCGAACGCCAGCAGGAAGCCCAGCAGGCTGAACGTGTCGATCCCGGCGATCAAGGGCAGCCCGCCGCCGGTCGTGACCAGGAGGATTCCTCCCAGCACGGCGGCCCCGGCGAGCAGGGCCAAGACGAGTTGCTGCACCAGCGAGGTGACGAAGCGGCGGTCATCCCGGTCGTTGAACAGGGAGACCCGCACGGTGAACCGGCCCTCGGCGAGGTCCTCGGTCAGCTTGTCGACGCGTCGGGGCAGATGCTCCAGCACGGGCAGGACGCGCACCAGCCGCCGCTGCGCCTGGGCTGCCACGCCTTCCGGCGATAGGTCCCCGGTGACGTCCTTGGCGGCCGACCGGGCCGCCTCGACCAGGTCGAGGCCCGGGTCGAGCCGCTTCAAGGTTCCCTCGAGCGCCCCCAGCGACCGTAGTGCGGCGGCGATCTGCGGGGGGACGCCGAACCCGTAGCGCATCACCAGCGACAGCAGTTCGCCGAACACCTTGAGGCTGCCGCCGCGCCCGATGCCGCCCCGGTAACGGGTGATGAGCAACCCGATCTCGCGCTGCAGAGCCCGCTCGTCCAGGGTGCCGGGCCGGTCGAGCAGTTCGAGGACGCAGTCGGTGGCCAGCACGGGATCGTCGGCGTCGATGGACCACAGCATGAGCGCCAGCGTCTGCCGGGAGGGTGCGTCCAGGCGCCCCACCGACCCGAAGTCCAGCAGCCCGACGGAACCGTCGGGCCAGATCAGCACGTTGCCCGCGTGCAGATCGGAGTGGAAGATCCCGTCGCCGAGCAACTGGCCCAGGACGGCCCCCAGCAGTTGTTGCGCCGACGCGGACCGGGCCTCGGCGTCCAGCTCCCCGATCAGCGCGTCGGCCTGGGCGATGGGGGTGCCGGTGAGCCGCTCCATGACGATGACGTGGCGGCCCGAGAGCGCCTCGTACACCAGAGGAATCCGCACTCCGCGCGCCTGGGCGCTGGGGCGCAGCGCCTCCATGTTGTCGAGTTCGGCGCGGTAGTCGAGTTCCTCGTTCAACGAGGCGGCGAACCCCTCGACGAGCCCGCTGACGCCCAGCTGGCGCGCCCACGGCGTGCCCCGCTCCAGCCGCCGGGCGAGGCGACGCAGGATGTCCAGGTCGAGGTCGACCTGGGCGTCCGCCCCGGCACGTTGCGCCTTGACAACCACCGGTTCTCCGGTGGTCAGCGTTGCGATGTGGACCTGTGCCAGCGACGCGGAGGCCAGCGGCTCGGGATCGATGTCGGCGAAGACCTCCCCCAGCGGCCGCCCGAGTTCGGCCTCGACGGCCTGGGCGAACACCGGCCACGGCTGGGGTGCCACCCTGTTCGTCAGGTGGGAGAGCTCTTCCAGGTAGACCGGGGGCAGCAGGTCGGCCCGCGTGGACAGCATCTGCCCAAGCTTCACGAACGTCACCCCGGACTGCTCCAACGCCAGGCGCAGCGAGTGGGCGGTCACCGCCGGGCGATCGTCCCCGCGCAGGCCGCGCAGTTGGGAGGTGAGCCCGTTGCGCGTGAGGATCGCGGTGATCTGGGCGTACCTGCGGGCGGTCGCGAACCGGCGTCCCCACCCGAGGAAGGCCGATCGCAGCGGCGGCAGGGAACCGGTCGGCCACAAGACCTCCAGCCCCACCAGGACTGCGGCGCTGAACGCGAACCCCCACAGGGCCAGCACCAGCAACACGAGCAGGCCCGCCCCCGCGCTGGCTTCGGTGATCACCATCGTGCCCGACTCCAGAGCCCACCCGATGACCCCGGAGAAGATCCCGATGGTCAGGAGGGAGACGCAGAACGAGCGCAGCCACCCCACCGGCACGCCCAAGACGCGGCGCGCGGCATGCACCAGCAACCAGGCCTGCAGGAGGCTGAACACGAGGGCTCCGATGCCACTGGCGAGGGATTCGATTCCGGCGAGCACGTTCGTCGTCCTCCTGGGCTGGTGGTCAGGCTGACAGCGAGCCTAGCCAACGCCGGTGACGCCACGGGGCGTGAAGTTGCGGCGGTGGGAGCGCTGCGCGGTAGAGTGGTCAGGTTGCTTGGCGAGGGGACGTCTGATCCCGTGATCGACAAGGTCCTCCCTTGCCACGTCTGTCCAGCAAGGTTGAGGAGAATCACATGTCCGATGAGCTGAAGATCGAAGCCGAGTCCCGCAACGAGTTCGGCAAGGGCGCTGCCCGCCGGATCCGCCGCGCCAACAAGGTCCCCGCCGTCATCTACGGCCACGGCGGCGACCCGATCCACATCACGCTTCCCGGCCACGAGACGCTGATGGCGCTGCGCACCGCGAACGCGCTGCTGACGCTGGTCATCGACGGCGCCGAGCCCGAGCTGGCCCTGCCCAAGCAGGTGCAGCGCGACCCGATCACCGGCTTCCTGGAGCACGTCGACCTGGTCATCGTGAAGAAGGGCGAGAAGGTCACCGTCGAGGTTCCGCTGCTCGTCACCGGCACCATCAAGGAGGACCGGATCCTGGTCATGGACCAGCAGTCCATCACCTTGGAGGTCGAGGCCACGAACATCCCGGCGCACATCGAGATCGACGGCGGCGCCCTCGAGATCGGCGCGCAGGTCACCGCCGCCGACCTGAACCTGCCCGCAGGTGCGGTGTTCCCCGGCGATCCCGAGGACCTCATCTTGTCGATCACCCCGGCGCCGACCGCCGAGGAACTCGACGCGGACCTGGCCGGTGCGGGCACCGAGTCGGCCGAGGCCCCCGCCGAGGAAGCCGCGGAGTAACCCGTTGCCGAATGCGTGGTTGGTGGTCGGGCTCGGTAATCCGGGCCCGACCTACACGTCCACCCGGCACAACGTCGGCTTCATGGTCGCCGACGAGTTGGCCGGGCGGGCGCGCGCGCCCTTCTCGGCGCCGCGAGGCATGCGGGCCGACATCTGCGAGACGCGGCTGGCGGCGTCCGGCATGGGCGGTGTCGGTGCCGACGCCCAGCGTGTCGTCCTGGTCAAGCCGCGCACCTTCATGAACGACTCGGGGGCGGCTGTCGGTAAGGCGTCCGCGTTCTACAAGATCGCCCCCGACCACGTGATCGTCGTCCACGACGAACTCGACCTGGACTTCGGGCGGTTGCGCGTGAAGAAGGGCGGCGGCGACAACGGCCACAACGGCCTCAAGTCGATCCGGGCGGCGCTGGGGACCGGCGACTTCTACCGCGTCCGCTTCGGCATCGGCCGCCCACCCGGGCGCCAGGACGCGGCCGCGTACGTGCTGGCACCGATCCCGGCTGCCCTGCGCGAGGACTACGCGGTCGAAGCGTCCCGCAACGCAGACGCCGTGGAGGCCCTGATCGCCGGCGGCCTCGAAGCCGTCCAGAACCGCTTCAACTCCTGACCCCACCCGCCGAGGACTGAGCCTGAGCCCGCCGAGGACCGAGGCTCCCGCCGCCGAGGACTGAGCCTGAGGCCGCCGAGGGCTCTTGGACGGCCCCGTGGTGCGGGCGGCGATTCACGGCTGGAGGGCATGAGGCGGGGCGGCCCGTCTCGGACCGCCCCGCCTCACCTCAACCCTTCACGCACAGCAGCGTCTGCAGCCGGGCGACGACATCCACCAGGTCACGCTGAGCGTCGATGACCTCGTTGATGTCCTTGTAGGCCCCGGGAATCTCATCGATCACGCCCGAATCCTTGCGGCACTCGATTCCCGCGGTCTGGCTCGCCAGATCCTCGGTGGTGAACTGCCGCTTGGCCGCATTCCGCGACATCCGGCGTCCCGCGCCATGGGACGCCGACTCATAGGACGCCGGGTTCCCCAGGCCGCGGACGATGTAGGACCCCGTCCCCATCGACCCCGGGATGACGCCCAGATCGCCCAGGCCCGCCCGGATCGCGCCCTTGCGTGTCACGATCAGTTCGACGTCGTCGTAGGTTTCGACCGCCACATAGTTGTGGTGACACTTGATCGGATCCTCGAACCGGATTCCCGAGAACCGGTGCGTCAACTCGTCGCAGACCGACTGCAGGATGACGTCCCGGTTCAGTAGGGCGTAAGCCTGGGCCCACCACAGATCGTGCAGGTAGGCGTCCATCTGCGGGCTGCCCGCGATGAACACTGCGAGATCCCGATCGACGAGCCCCTGGTTGTGGCTCAGGGACTGGGCGATGTCCATGTGGATCCTCGCCAGCTGGTTGCCGATGCCGCGCGATCCGGAGTGCAGCGTGATCCACACCCGATCGTCGTCGCCGGCGCACAGTTCGATGAAGTGGTTGCCGCCGCCCAACGTGCCGACCTGGCTGGTGGCCTTCGTCGCGGCCCGCCCCGACGTCGCGGCGCGGGACGCATGCCCCGCCCGCAGGTCGTCGAACTCACGCATCATCCGCTTGTAGCGGGCTCCGAGCTTGGAGTGCTTGGACAGGATGCGGGGTTCGCCCTTGTGTGAGCCGAATCCGACCGGGACGCCCCGTTCGATGCCGACCCGCAGCGGGTGCAGGTTCTCCGGCAGTTGATCCGGTCGCAGCGACGTGCGGACCGCGGTCATCCCGCAGCCGATGTCGACGCCGACCGCTGCCGGGGCGACAGCCTGGTTCATCGCGATGACCGAGCCGACGGTGGCGCCGATCCCGTAGTGGACGTCGGGCATGACGCGAACGCCGTGCGTCCAGGGCAGCGCGGCGACGTTGCGCAACTGCTGTTGCGCGGACTCCTCGACGGCGACCGGGTCGGCCCACATCAAGGTGTTCTCGGTGCCGGCCAGCGGCACCGGGTAGGTGTTCATGGTGCTTCTTCTTCCTGTCATGAGTGATGGTGCGAGCGCGCGGCGACACCGACAACGGGTCGGTGACGTGCGCGGAGGTGTCGTCCGCAGACTGGTGATGCCGCTCAGCGGCGAAGGGCGCGCGCCCGGATCAGCGGTGGGCTGTCCGGTCGTGACGCCGGGTGGGCTCGCCGAAGCGTCGCGTCGACATCGCCGGCTGGCAATGGAGCTGTTCACGCTTCGTCATCTCGAGTCCCTTCCCGTTGCGGCGTTCATGCCGACTGCACTTCAGGCGAGGCAGCGTTACAGGATTCATGATCATCGGCCGTTGCGTCAAGTCGGCGGCGCCAAGCCCCGGACCTCCTCCTGGTCCTCGGTGGGCTGTTCCTCAGTCCTCGGCGGCTGAAACCTCAGTCCTCGGCGGGCGGGGGAGTGTCAGGGGGCGCCCCTAGACTGTTCGTCGTGAATCTTGCGGGCCTTCTTGAGCTCGTCGCCTCCGAACCCGTCATCGCCGAGCTGGTCTCGCATGCGCGCGTCGGCTCGGATGCGACGCTGGACGTCACCTGCCCGAGCGCGCTACGCCCCCTCCTGGCGTCGGTGCTGCATCGGGAGGCCGATCGTCCGCTGCTGGTGGTGACCTCCACGTACCGGGAGGCGGAGAACGCCCGCGACACGCTCGCCTCCGTCCTCGGCGAGGACGCGGTGGCCTACTACCCGGCCTGGGAGACGCTGCCGCACGAGCGTCTCTCGCCCCGATCGGACACGGTCGGACGCCGCCTCAGCGTCCTGCGGCGCCTGGCCGGGAACGACGAGCTCGCGGCGCCCGGCGTCATCGTGGCGCCGGTGCGGGCCATTCTGCAGCCGCAGGTCGCCGGTCTGGGGGAGTTGCTGCCCGTCCGGATCGAAACGGGGCGCGACTACGACGTCGACACGATCGCCGCGGCGCTCGTCGACGCCGCCTACGTGCGCGTCGACCTGGTGGAGCGGCGCGGTGAGTTCGCCGTCCGCGGCGGCATCGTGGACGTTTTCCCGCCCACGAGCGAGCACCCCTACCGGGTCGACTTCTTCGGCGACCAGGTGGAGGAGATCCACCCGTTCTCGGTGGCCGACCAGCGCTCCATGGAAGAGTCGCTGCCCGCCATCACCGCCGATCCGTGCCGCGAACTCCTCCTCAGCGACGCCGTGCGGGAACGGGCCGCGGTGCTGTCCCTGCGCGACGATCTGGGCGAGCAGTTGCGGGAGATGTTCACCAAGATCGCCGAGGGCCACGCCGTCGACGGTATGGAGGCCCTCGCGGCGGTCCTGGTCGACCGGCTCGAGTTGCTGGTGGACGTCCTGCCCCTCCATACGACCGTGCTGGTGAGCGATCCCGAGAAGGTGCGCGCCCGCGCCCTGGAACTCCACGCCACCAGCCAGGAGTTCCTCATGGCGTCGTGGGCGGCGGCGGCCGAGGGCGGCAAGGCCCCCATCGACCTGGGCGGGTCGGCCTACCGGACGCTCGGGGAGGTCCGCACCGACGCCCTCGGCCGCGGCCTGGGGTGGTGGACGCTGTCGGCGTTCGCCGAGGATCCGGCGAGCCTGCAGATCGCCGCGGAGGAGAACGAGCCGTTCCGTGGCGACATCGAGGCCGCGCTCGGCGCGGTCAGGTCCTCCCTCGACGCGGGCATGAGCGTCGTGATGGTCGCCGACAGTCCCGGGCGCGCGAGCCGCCTCGGCGAGGTGCTGGCCGAGCACGACTTGGCGGGCCGGGCGTCCATCGTGACGGCCGACCTGCGTCACGGCTTCCGCCTCGACAAGGTCAACCTGCAGGTGTTCACCTCCGGTGACCTGTCCGGCATCCAGGGGGCGGAGAAGGCGCCCCGGAAGATGCCTGCCCGGCGCAAGAACACGATCGACCCTCTCGAATTGAAGCCGGGCGACCTGATCGTCCACGACGCCCACGGAGTGGGCCGCTACGTGGAGATGGTGACCCGGACCGTCGCCGGGGCGACCCGCGAGTACCTCGTCATCGAGTACGCCCCCTCCAAGCGGGGTCAGCCGGGGGACCGGCTGTTCGTCCCCATGGACGCCCTCGATCAGATCACCCGCTACGTGGGCGGGGAGTCCCCGGCGCTGGACCGGATGGGCGGAGCCGACTGGAACAAGCGCAAGAGCCGGGCCCGCAAGGCCGTCCGGGAGATCGCCGCCGAACTCATCAAGCTGTATGCGGCCCGGCAGGCCACCCAGGGGTACGCGTTCGGCGTCGACAGCCCGTGGCAGCGCGAACTCGAAGACAACTTCGCCTACGTGGAGACCCCCGACCAGTTGGCGGCGGTCATCGAGGTCAAGCGCGACATGGAGCAGATCGTCCCGATGGACCGCCTCATCTGCGGCGACGTCGGCTACGGCAAGACCGAGATCGCGGTGCGCGCCGCGTTCAAGGCGGTCATGGACGGCAAGCAGGTCGCCATCCTGGTGCCAACGACCCTGCTGGTGCAGCAGCACTACGCCACCTTCGCCGATCGCTACGCCGGATTCCCGGTGACGGTCGCCGCGCTGAGCCGGTTCCAGACCCCGGCCGAGTCGAAGAAGGTCATCGACGGCCTGGCCGATGGTTCCATCGACGTCGTCGTCGGGACGCATCGTCTGTTCTCCCAGGAGGTCCAGTTCAAGGATCTCGGCTTGGTGATCGTGGACGAGGAACAGCGCTTCGGCGTCGAGCACAAGGAGGCGCTGAAGAAGATGCGCCTCAACGTCGACGTGCTCTCCATGTCGGCCACCCCGATTCCGCGGACGCTCGAGATGGCGATCACCGGCATCCGCGAGATGAGCGTGATCGCCACCCCGCCTGAGGAACGCCACCCCGTGCTCACCTTCGCCGGCCCCAGCGACGACGCCCAGGTCCGGGCCGCGATCCGCCGCGAACTGGCCCGCGAGGGGCAGGTGTTCTACATCCACAACCGCGTGGGCACCATCGAGAAGGCGGCGACGCGGATCCGGGAGCTCATCCCGGAGGCGAACGTCGAGGTCGCCCACGGCCAGATGAACGAGCATCAGCTCGAGCAGGTGATGCTCGACTTCTGGGAGCGCCGCGCCGACGTGCTGGTCTGCACCACGATCGTCGAGGCGGGCCTGGACATCTCCAGCGCCAACACCCTCATCATCGAACGCGCCGACCTGCTGGGGCTCTCCCAGCTCCATCAGTTGCGCGGACGCGTCGGGCGTGGCCGGGAGCGTGGCTACGCCTACTTCCTCTACCCGCCCGACAAGCCGCTCACCGACACCGCTCACGATCGGCTCGCGACCATGGCCGCGCACACCGATCTGGGGGCGGGCATGGCCATCGCCATGAAAGATCTGGAGATCCGGGGCGCGGGCAACCTGCTGGGCGATGAGCAGTCCGGGCACATCGCCGACGTCGGTTTCGACCTGTACATCCGCCTGGTGGGCGAAGCTGTGGCCGACTTCCGCGGGGAGGCGTCCGAGCCCGAGCCGGAGATGAAGATCGAGCTGGCCGTGGACGCGCACCTGCCCGTGGATTACATCGAGTCCGAGCGCCTGCGCCTGGAGATGTACAAGCGCCTGGCCGCGGTGCGCGAGGAGGCCGACCTGGACGCGGTGCGCGCCGAACTCCTGGATCGCTACGGCGCCCTGCCCGAGCCGGTGGAGAACCTGTTCGCGGTCAGTCGGTTCCGGATGCTGGCCCGCTCGCTGGGCGTCACCGAGGTGCTCAGCGCGGGCACCATGATCCGGTTCGCGCCGGTGAGCCTGTCCGAGTCCGGCGACATGCGCCGGGCGCGGCTCTACCCGGGGTCCCGGCTCAACCGGGCCACCGGCCAGTTGTTCCTGCCGCGTCCCATGACGCAGCCGATCGCGGGCAAGCCGGTCACCGACGGACCCCTCCTGGAATGGGCGACGCAGGCGTTGACGGCGCTTCTCAGCCCGGCCCGCTAGGATCGCCTCGTCTGTCACGCGTTCAGGAGTCCACTGATGAACAAGGCAATCCGCCGACTCGCCGTAGGTGCCGCCCTCGCGGCTTTCACGCTCACCGGGTGCGCTTCGTGGCCGGGCGCGGGCGCCAGGGTCGGGGAGGTGCGCATCGCCGACGACACGATCGTGCGGGCGTCTGCGGCTATCCAGGAACTGCGCGGAGCGACCGACGGCGACGCCACCGAGGTGCTGCAGACCGCGGTCACCGGGTTCACGCTCGGCGAGGCCGCCACGCAGATCGCCGCCCAGAACAACATCCCGGTGACCGCCGCGGCGAAGGCAGCGGCCGTGACGGCCAGCCCGGCGCTGCTCGCGTCCCCGGAGGCGGCCGCCCTGGTCGACGCCATCGCCACCAACGCGGTGGTCTCCGAGTCTCTCGGCCAGGCCGCCTACGTCGAGCAGTTGAGCCGGATCGACATCCAGGTCAACCCGCGCTACGGCAACTGGTCGGCTAGCCAGGCCGCGCTCCAGTCCTCGGCGCTGGCCACGTCGGTCGAGGCGCTGCAGGCCAACCGCTGACGCGATGAGCGATCGGCACCCGGAACTGGAGCGGCTCGTGGCAGTCATGGCGCGGCTGCGCCGCGACTGCCCGTGGGACGCCGAGCAGACCCACCGATCGCTGGTCACGTACTTGATCGAGGAGACCGCCGAGGTGGTCGAGGCGATCGAGGAGGGCGAGGATCCCCACCTCGTCGAGGAACTGGGGGACCTGCTGCTGCAGGTGCTGTTCCACGCTCAGATCGCGTCGGATGAGGGCCGTTTCGACGTCGAGGATGTCGCCCGGGGGATTGCCGACAAGCTCGTCCAGCGGCATCCCCACGTGTTCGCGGCCGGTGAGGTGCCGGGCGACCTCGACGCCACCTGGGAGGCGAGGAAGCGGGCCGAGAAGGGTCGCACGTCCGCGCTGGAGGGAATCCCCCCGCTGAACGCGCTCGCCCGCAGCATGAAGGTCATCCGGCGGACGCGGAAGCTGGCCGTCCCGTTGGAGTTGCCGCGGCAGCCGATCTCCGCCGAGGCAACCGGGGCAGGCATCCTCGAACTGGTCGCCCGAGCAGAGGCCAGCGGCATCGACGCCGACCAGGCGGTGCGCGACGCCGTGCGGGCGTTGGAGCAGGCCGTGACGGAGGCCGAGGGGGCCCAGTCCGCCTCCCGGGGCGACGGGGCGGCCTGAGCCTCGTTCCGGCCTGGGCTGGTGCTCGGGTCCCGCCCGCCGATCGAAACGCGTGCCAGCACGTGTGCCCGGTCAGCGATACCCTTGAGGTGGTCCACTCACCGACGAAAGGTATGTCACTGTGGCACTCATCGATGTCGTAACCGCCCGCGAGATTCTGGATTCCCGCGGTAACCCGACCGTCGAGGTCGAGGTCCTCCTGGATGATGATTCGCTGGGCCGCGCGGCGGTTCCGTCCGGTGCTTCCACCGGCGCTTTCGAGGCTGTCGAACTCCGCGACGGCGACAAGGCCCGCTACGGCGGCAAGGGCGTGCTGAAGGCGGTCGAGAACGTCAACGAGGCGATCGCCGAAGAGGTCATCGGCTTCGACGCCACCGACCAGCGCGAGATCGACGCCGTCATGCTCGAACTCGACGGCACCGACAACAAGGCCAAGCTGGGCGCCAACGCCATCCTGGGCGTGTCCCTGGCCGTGGCCCAGGCTGCAGCCGAGTCGGCTGGCCTGCCGCTGTTCCGCTACGTGGGCGGCCCGAACGCGCACGTGCTCCCCGTCCCGATGATGAACATCCTCAACGGTGGGTCGCACGCCGACTCCAACGTCGACATCCAGGAGTTCATGATCGCCCCGATCGGCGCCGAG